>JACMLV010000341.1 GCA_014379395.1 Burkholderiaceae bacterium | reverse complement strand
TGCGACATAAAAATGCGTCTTTTCCGCCGATACCGCGTCAAAAATCCTCGCAATACCTCGGTATTGCTGCGGTTTTTTCCTTGTCTCGGCGAAAAATCCGCTATTTTTATAAGTCGCAATCAGCGCGCAACACTACACTAGCGCATTGCTCCATTGCAACTTATCTATATTCACAAGGAAATCATTGTTGCGTGTTTGACATGTAAATATTTTGCCGATTGAGGCAACTCCAAATCCCCTCATAGAACTGAAACGGAAACGCCCCGCCGCCGTCATCCTAAATGGCATTGCGGCGCGCGGCCGCCCCCGACGGATCAACCAGGAGAGTTTCATGAGCAAGATTATCGGCATCGACTTGGGCACCACCAATTCCTGCGTCGCCGTGATGGAAGGCGGCCAGCCCAAGGTGATCGAGAACGCGGAAGGCGCGCGCACCACGCCGTCGATCGTGGCCTACCAGGAGGACGGCGAAATCCTGGTCGGCGCGCCGGCCAAGCGCCAGGCGATCACCAACCCGAAGAACACGCTGTACGCGGTCAAGCGCCTGATCGGGCGCAAGTTCGACGAAAAGGAAGTGCAAAAGGACATCCACCTGATGCCCTACCAAATCACCAAGGCCGACAACGGCGACGCCTGGATCGAGGTGCGCGGCAAGAAGCTGGCGCCGCCGCAGATCTCGGCCGAGGTACTGCGCAAGATGAAAAAAACGGCCGAGGACTATCTGGGCGAGACGGTGGGCGAGGCCGTCATCACGGTGCCGGCCTACTTCAACGACGCCCAGCGCCAGGCCACCAAGGACGCCGGCCGGATCGCCGGCCTGGACGTCAAGCGCATCATCAACGAGCCGACCGCGGCCGCGCTGGCCTTCGGCCTGGACAAAACCGCCAAGGGCGAGCGCAAGGTCGCGGTCTACGACCTCGGCGGGGGCACCTTCGACATCTCCATCATCGAGATCGCCGACGTCGACGGCGAAAAACAGTTCGAGGTGCTCTCGACCAACGGCGACACCTTCCTCGGCGGCGAGGATTTCGACCAGCGCGTGATCGACCACATCATCGCCGAGTTCAAGGCCATCAACGGCATCGACCTGGGGCGCGACCCGATCGCGCTGCAGCGCATCAAGAGCTCGGCCGAGCGCGCCAAGATCGAGCTGTCCTCGACCCAGCAGACCGAGATCAACGAGCCCTACATCGCCATGGCGGGCGGTGCGCCGGTGCACATGAACTTGAAACTGACGCGCGCCAAGCTCGAGGCGCTGGTCGAGGAGCTGATCGAAAAGACCATCGCCCCGTGCCGCGTCGCGCTCAAGGACGCCGGCCTCGAGGTGGGCCAGATCGGCGACGTGATCCTGGTCGGCGGCATGACGCGCATGCCCAAGGTGCAGCAGGCGGTGCGCGCGCTGTTCGGCAAGGAGCCGCGCAAGGACGTCAACCCGGACGAGGCGGTGGCGGTCGGCGCGGCGATCCAGGGCTCGGTGCTGGCCGGCGAGCGCAAGGACGTGCTGTTGATGGACGTCACCCCGCTCTCGCTCGGCATCGAGACGCTGGGCGGCGTGATGACCAAGATGATCCAGAAGAACACCACCATTCCGACCCGCTTCAGCCAGACCTTCTCGACCGCCGACGACAACCAGCCGGCGGTGACGATCAAGGTCCACCAGGGCGAGCGCGAGATGGTGGCCGGCAACAAGCTGCTGGGCGAATTCAACCTGGTCGGCATCCCGCCGGCGCCGCGCGGCATGCCGCAGATCGACGTCGCCTTCGACATCGACGCCAACGGCATCTTGCACGTGAGCGCCAAGGACAAGGCCAGCGGCAAGGAAAACCAGATCACGATCCGCGCCAACTCCGGCCTGACCGAGGCGGAGATCCAGAAGATGGTGCGCGACGCCGAGGCCAACGCGGCCGAGGACCGGCGCCTGCGCGCGCTCACCGAGAGCCGCAACGCGGGCGACGCGCTGGCGCATTCGACGCGCAAGTCGCTGGCCGAATACGGCGATCGCCTGGGCGCCGGCGAGAAGCAGCAGGTCGAGGCCGCCATCGGCGCGCTCGAGCAGGCCCTGCGGGGCGGCGACCAGGACGCGATCGACTCGCGCATCGCCGCCTTGCAGAGCGCGGCGCAAAAGATGGGCGAGAGGA
>JACMLV010000340.1 GCA_014379395.1 Burkholderiaceae bacterium | reverse complement strand
TGCGACATAAAAATGCGTCTTTTCCGCCGATACTGCGTCAAAAATCCTCGCAATACCTCGGTATTGCTGCGGTTTTTTCCTTGTCTCGGCGAAAAATCCGCTATTTTTATAAGTCGCAATCAGCGCGCAACACTACACTAGGGTTCGAGGACTAGGACATTTCCGGCGTCGGCTCGGCGACGAAGTCGAAGCGCGCGCCGCGGGTGGCGTACCGCATCCGCCGCACCGGCAGGGCGGCCTCCGCGACGCGCAGCGTCAGCGCGGCATCGCCGCCATCGAGCCAGGCCAGCAAATCGTCATCGGTCGCGGTACGTCCGTCCACTTCCAGCGCGCCGAGCAGGGGCGCCAGGTCGCGGTCGTCGAGTTGGGCCACGACCTCGCCGCGCTGCAAAATCAATTCGCCGCCATCGCACAGGAAGGCCGCCTCCGGCGCGCCCAGCGCCGCCCCGGTGTGCAGCACGAAGCCATGCCGCGGATCGCTGCGCGCGATGTACGGCGTCGCTTCTAGCCGCACGTACACGCGCTGCGGACCGTTCTGGAAGAACCAGCGGCCGCGTTCGTCGCGCGCGTAATTGCGGGCGATAAAGCCATTCAGCGCCGCGTGCGCGATCTTGTCGCCGGGCAGATTCAGGCTTTGCGCGCGCGCGTCGCGCATGCGCCAGACGCCGCGCGCATCCAGTCCCAGCCAGCCATAGCAGTGCGGCACGTTCGGCCATTTGGCGAGCGCTTGTTTAACGATGTCATCCATAAAAACCTATTGGTGTCAGATTTCGACAGTGTCGCACGGCGCGCGCACCAGCGGCGCCGGGCGCCCGTCGCCGTCGTGCAGGAAATGCAGCAGGCGGCGCGGCAGCCAGTCGTTGCCGACGGCGCCGGCGAAGCCGACGTGGCCGCCTTCCAGCGGATAGTCGAGCACCACGCGCCGGGAGGCCTGCCGCGGCAGGTGCCGGCCCGGCAGGAACGGGTCGTTCTGCGCGTTCAGCACCAGGGTCGGCACGGTGATGTCGAGCAGCACGTGCTTGGCGCTGGCGCGGTCCCAGTAATCGTCGGCGTCGCGGTAGCCGTGCAGCGGCGCCGTGACCACGTCGTCGAAGCTGTGCAGGTCGCGCGCGGCCAGCAGCGCCTCGCGCGAGAACAGGCCGGGAAATTGCACCAGCTTGGCCAGGCTTTTCGGTTTCATGGTTTGCATGAACATGCGCGTGTACAGGCGGTTCATGCCGCACGAGAGCGCCCGCCCGCCCTGGGCCAGGTCGAGCGGCGCCGACACCGAGCAGGCCGCGTCGACGATCTCTGCCTGGTGCTGGGCCTCGCCCAGCCAGCGCAGCAGCGCGTTGCCGCCGAGCGAAAAGCCGGCCGCGTACAGCTTGCCGGCCGCGCGCCGGCGCAGGCGCCGCACGATCCAGTCGATCTCTTCGCTGTCGCCGGAATGGTAGAAGCGCGGCGCCCGGTTCGGTTCGCCCGAGCAGCCGCGGAAGTGCGGCACCGCGCCGTGCCAGCCGCGCACGGCCAGCTCGGCCATCATGGCGCGCGCGTAGTGGCTGGCCGAGGAGCCCTCGAGGCCGTGGAACAGCACAAGGAAGGGGCGGCCGGGCTGGCCGTCGACCAGGTCGACGTCGATGAAGTCGGCGTCCGGCGTGTCCCAGCGTTCGCGCCGGAACGGCACCGCCGGGCGGGCGATGCAGGTGGCCGGATAGATGGTCTGCAAGTGACCGTTCGGCAGCCAGATCGGGGCTTCGTAATTCATCGTCGGACTCCAGTGGAAAACCCCGCTTTTGAAGGCGGTACACAGGCCGGGTCGCGATGGTATTTAGTGCAAGATGTTGTTTCCGCTGTCGGGCGCCGCGCCCGCCGCCACCGACACATGATGTAGAGTAATGCGCCAGCCACGCGGCGTTTTGATGTACACGTTGGTGGCCAGCAGGTGCGCCGGCTCGCCGCTGGACGCGGTGACGCCCTCGATCACCGTGTGGACCGAACTCATCAGGTTATGGGTCTCGTGCAGCTGCGACGGCAGGATGTGCAGCGCGCCGGCGGCGAAGATGCTTTTCCACGACGCCTCGATGGCGGCGTGGCCGATCAGGCGCGGGCCGCCGGGATGGATGCAGACGATCTCCTCGTCGTCGGCCCAGAGCGCCATCAGTGAGCCCAGGTCGGCGCGGTTGAGCGCGTCGTAAAAAGCGCTTTCGACTTCCGCGGCGCTGCCATTCAATTGCTTTTGACGTTTCATGAAACTCTCCGGCGACTCGATTTTTGCTCAGTGCTGCGCGCGCTTGCCGGCCGTGCCGGAGCCCGCCGGCGGCTGTTGCCCTTAGTGGTGCGCCGCGACCGCGCCCGCTTTCATGCGGTAGGCGGTGCCGCAGTACGGGCACTTGGCGACGCCGTCGCGGTTAAATTCGAGGAACACGCGCGGATGCGACGACCATTGCGGCATGGCCGGGTTCGGGCAGTGCGCCGGCAGGTCTTTGGTGTCGAGTTCGACGACGGATGCGGTGGTGCTGTGGGTCATTGCTGATTCTCCGAGACTGAAAAGTGGAACTGCATGCGCGATTTTAACGGATTCAAGCGGGCAACCTCGCTCCCCGCCACTGTGGCGTCGGAATCGTCCGCCCTGTGGTAGGAAAACCACATGGCGGCGGCCTCCGCCAAGGCGCCGCCGGCGCTGTTGCCGCGAACGCATTAATCGGTTTTGCCGGTCTGGGCTTGCGGTAAAATAGCGCTCTTTAATTTACTCGCCATCTGACCGCCATGACCGCTGCCGCCAACTTCACACGTCTGCAAGACTTGATCGACCAAAACGCGCTGCAAGGCAAGCGCGTGTTCATCCGCGCCGACCTGAACGTGCCGCAAGACGACGCCGGCAACATCACCGAAGACACCCGCGTCCGCGCCTCGGTGCCGGCGATCCGCGCCGCCGCCGCCGCCGGCGCCATCGTCATGGTGACCTCGCACTTGGGCCGTCCGACCGAGGGCCAGTTCAAGCCCGAGGACAGCCTGGCGCCGGTCGCCGCGCGCCTGGCCGAGCTGCTGGGCCAGCCGGTCGAACTGAAACAGAACTGGGTCGAGGGCGCCGGGCTGGAGGCCCTGCGGCCGGGCCAGGTCGTGCTGCTGGAAAACGTGCGCGTCAATCCGGGCGAGAAGAAGAACAGCGACGAGCTGGCGCAGAAGATGGCGCGCCTGTGCGACGTGTATGTGAACGACGCCTTCGGCACCGCGCACCGCGCCGAGGCCAGCACGCACGGCATCGCCAAGTTCGCGCCGGTGGCGTGCGCCGGCCCGCTGCTGGCGGCCGAGCTGGACGCGCTCGGCAAGGCGCTCGGCGCCCCGGCCCGTCCCCTGCTCGCCATCGTG
>JACMLV010000339.1 GCA_014379395.1 Burkholderiaceae bacterium | reverse complement strand
TTGGCTTCGTCTTCATTCACCCGATGGTCGACGGAAACGGTCGGATCTCGCGCTTCCTCGTCAACGACGTGCTGCGCCGGGATGGCGCCGTGCCGGCGCCGTTCATCTTGCCGATCTCGGCGACCATCACCAACAGCACCAAGGAGCGCGTCGGCTACGACCGCGCGCTGGAGCACTTTTCCCGCCCGCTGACGGCGAAGCACCGGACTGATGAACAAACGTACTTCTCGCGATCGTCAACAGCCCGTCCCCGTGGCTCAACAACGTATAGCCGGGACTGCCTTCAAAAAGCACTCTATTCGTGAGTGGTGTGAACATGCGAATTTGGTAAAATGCCGCACTCCCACCGGAACCACTTTGCACATGAAAAAAACGTTCACCGCCTGCGCTTTTGCGTTATCAGTAGCCACCTCCGCCCATGCCCGACTGCCGCCGATGCAGCTCGATTGTGGCAGTGAGCATGGCGCTGTCGCTGTGCTGCACCCCGACGCGGCGCGCGGCGGAATATACGATGTAATCGTGACATTTTTCGGCCGGCGACCCTCGAACACCCGGGTCGAGGCGGCCATGCGAGCGTGTCTGGCTGAGTCGGCGCGGAGAGACCAAACGACAAGCGCAGTGGCGGAGGCAAGGCTGCGCACGCGCGGCGCGAGTAACGAAGAACCACTGCATCCGTTCGGCGCCGATAGGCTGATGGCATACTCCGCCGTGACGAGAACCGTGTCGTTGCGTGGGCCGGAGCTGCCGGGGAAATAAATGTGAACAAAACCCGCAGGACTTCGTGCGGGGCTTCAAGGGGGCAGGGGAGCCTGGCCCACAGGTTTTGGCGTCTGGCCCGCTTCGGTGATCTGCGCCGTCAAGCGGGCGTCGGGCGGAGAGGCGGGTGAGCAAGAAGCGTCGCTCCGATGGAAAGAAATTGAGTAAACGATTTAGTTCGTTTTTCTGCAAGGCCTCGTTCCTGTGTTTTCGAAGGAGCGCGGGCTGGATGTCCAAGTGATGGCTGGATCAGCAATATCCGCATGCGACAGGGGGCGACTTGCGCGAATCCCTCAACTGGTCGAGCGTTCCGTACGTAGGTTGAGCTCGACAGGTCATGTTCGGGACCATGCGCCGTCTGGAAATTTGGCGAAACGTAGCATCCATGCGGGTTTCAGACCAAGATGCGAATCCCCCGCGCGCCGCCTGCGCGGCTTGCGCGACGTAGCCCATCAAATTTTTCCTCTACGCAATCTCCCAAAAAACAACAGCCCCAAGCGCGCAACCCAAAAATTGATGCCGAAAAAAATGGCGGGGCAGCGCTGCTAAAATGCCCCAAGGAGAGAAAAAATGACCAAACTACAAGTGCCCTACGCAGAAAAAGACGCCGCCAAAGCACTGGGCGCAAGATGGGACAGCAAGAACAAAACCTGGTACGTCCCGCCCGGGACACTGCTCACGCCGTTTGAAAAATGGCTGCCAGCCGACGCCGCGACCCCAAGCGACAAGCCCGAGAAAACGGCGGGAAAAGCGGCGCCGGCCAAAGTCGACTCCTACATCGGCAAGACCGTCGTCGGCGCGCACTACTTCAAACTCGAGCACGACTGCAACCCGCTCGAGGACTGCGAAATCTGCCGCCCGGCGCTAGAAGCATCCGGCTGGGCCGAGGCCAAGCGCGCAGCGCTGCAGGCCGCGACAGCGCGTGGCGGATGAGCGGCGCGCGAAAAGCCCGCGGGCCGCATGCGGACGCTTGAGTTGGCGGGCGGCGACAAGGCAGGGCGAGCGCGTCAGGCGCGGCCCATCTGGCGCATAACAGAAACGGAAATCCGCGGCCCGCGCCGCGGCGGGTTGCTTGCGCGCCCGGCGGGCCGCACGTCCCGCGCGCCGTTTTTCCGGTTTTATTATTTTTCGGCAACTATTCACCCGGAATCGGCGCAATTCAGGTTATATTGAGGCGGGGCGGAATTGGCTCACTGGCGTGCTGTTGCAACGCTCCTTCGAAAGGCGGCCGCCCCAAAAAAATCGACCTCGTGCCGGCCCGGAGCCGGAGGTGAGCACAGGACAATTTGCTGGGTATGCTTCCGGGCGACAACCACCAGGTCACCGACATCAATGCTGAACTATCCCACCGTCGCCATGGATCAACTCCAGGTTGGGCTGTATATCGTGCTCGAGCTCAACTGGTTCGAGCATCCGTTCGCGTTAAGCCATTTCAAGATCAAGTCAGACGAGCAGATCAAGATCATCCGCACCCTGGGGTTGCCGACCGTCTGCTACAACCCGGCCCTGAGCGACATCGCGCCGCGCGAAGACAGTTCAGCGCCGCCGGCGCCGCCAACGCCGGCGGCGGCGAAGGTCGACATCTCGCCGGCGCTGGCCGCCAAGCGCGCCATGATCGAGCGGATCAAGACGCAACGCGAGGCGGCCGAGCGCATCGAACAAGCCTTCATCAGCACCGCGAAAACCATCCGCCAGATCGAGAAGAACCTGTTCTCCCAGCCCGCCGAAACCGTGCGCGAGGCCAGGCAGCTGGTGACCCAGATCGCCGACTCGATCCTTTGCGCCCCCGAGCTCGCCATCCACATCATGGGCGACAAGATGGGCGGAGAGGAACTGTATTTCCATGCCCTGAACGTGACGATGCTGTCGATGATGATGGCGCGCGACATCGGGCTGCCGCCGCAGGTGGTCGACGCGCTCGGCATGGGCGCCTTGTTCCACGACGTCGGCAGCAAGGACATCCCGAGCCGGATCCTGACGAAACTGGAGCCGCTGACCCAGGCCGAGCGCAACCTGCTGGAAATGCATTGCCAATACGGCGTCGAACACGGCCGGCGGCTGCAATTCGGCGCGCCGATCCTGGCCATCATCGCCGAGCACCACGAGTTGTTCGACGGCAGCGGCTATCCGGCGAAACTGAAGGGGGAGTCGATCGGACTGCTGTCGCGCATCGTCGTCATCGCCAACTATTACGACGAGCTGTGCAATCCGGTCAGCCTGGCCGACGCCATGACCCCGCACGAGGCGCTATCGCTGATGTTCGCCAAGCTGCGCAACAAATTCGATCCGAAGCTGCTGCAGGTGTTCATCCATTGCCTCGGGGTGTATCCGCCGGGCACCATCGTGCAGCTTTCCAACGGCATGATCGGCATGATCGCCACCGTCAACACCGCCAAGCCGATGATGCCGATGATCGTGATCTACGACGCCAACATCCCCAGGCAGCAAGCCATCCTGCTCGACCTGCAACATGAAACGGACGTCAACATCGCCAAGGCGATCCGGCCCGCGCAGGTGTCGCGGGAAATCTACAATTATCTGAGTCCGCGCAAGCGGGTCAGCTATTACTTCGACGCCGGCAAGCCCGGCCCCGGAACGGGGGGCGCATGAGCAGCTACGCGCAATTGATGCTCGACCACAGCCCGTACATGATGATGCTGGTCGAGCCGACCCAGCTGCGGATCGTGATGGCCAACCGCAGCGTCGAACAGGCGCTCGGTTACACCGGCGCGGAACTGCTGGCCATGACCGTCACCGACATCGAAAGCTCGCTGCAGGACGTGTTCTACTGGGAAGACGTGCGCGCCGGCCAATACCTCGACATCGAAGGCCAGGAGGGGCTCTACCACTGCGCCGACACGTCCATGCTGGCGGTCGCCAAATCGATCCGGGTGGTCCACCACGAGGGCCTGCCCTTCCTCCTGGTGCAGGCGCGCGACGTCCAGAAGGAGCGCAAGATCGAGGACGCGCTGGAACAAACCCTGTCGCAACTGCGGGCCACGCTGGAATCGACCGGCAACGGCATCCTGGTGATCGACTGGCAGGGGCGGATCGCCAGCATGAACCGCCTGTTCAGCAAAATGTGGGGCATCGGCGACGCCTTGCTGCTCGAGCACAACGACGCGGCCATCATCGAATTCATGGTCGGGCGGGTCAACGAACCGGACGCCTGCCGCGCGCGCCTGCGGGCGATCGTCGACAGCGACGAGAGCGAGGAGCTGTTCTGGCTGCGGGACGGCCGGGTGTTCGAATGCAAGTCGCGGCCGCAGTACCTCGGCGAGCGCATCGTCGGCCGCGTGTTCGGCTACAACGACATCACCGAGCGCACCCGGGCCGAGCAGGCGCTGCGCGAGTCGCGCGACAAGCTCGAGGAAAGGGTGCTCGAACGCACCGCCGACCTGGAAACGGCGAACGCGACACTGCTGGCCGAGAAGCTGCGCCAGCAAGAGCTGATCCGCAAACTCGAGGAAACCAAGAGCCAGCTGCTGCAGTCGGAGAAGATGGCGTCGATCGGCCAGCTGGCGGCCGGGGTGGCGCACGAGATCAACAATCCGGTCGGCTTCGTCAACTCCAACCTCGGCACCCTGCAGCGCTATGCGACCGACATGCTGACGCTGCTGGCCGCCTACGAGCGGCTCGAGGGAACGCTCGCCGGCGAGGCGCGGCAAGACATCTTGCGCCTGAAAACGGAAATCGACGTCGACTTCCTGCGCGAGGACGTCGGCAGCCTGCTGACCGAATCGCTCAGCGGCCTGCAGCGCGTCAAGCGCATCGTGCAGGACTTGAAGGACTTCTCCCACGTCGACGAGTCCGAGCGCCAGTGGGCCAACCTGGAAACCGGGCTCGAGAGCACCCTCAACGTGGTGTGGAACGAAATCAAGTACAAGGCCACCGTCGTCAAGGAGTACGGCGCGATCCCGCAGATCGAATGCTTCCCGTCGCAACTGAACCAGGTGTTCATGAACCTGCTGATCAACGCGGTGCACGCGATCGAGGAGCAGGGCCGGATCACCCTGCGCACCGGCCACGACGAGCAATACGTCTGGGTCGAGGTGGCGGACACCGGCAAGGGGATCAAGCCCGAACATCTGGGGCGCATTTTCGAACCCTTCTTCACCACCAAGCCGGTCGGCAAGGGCACCGGGCTGGGGCTGTCGCTCTCGTACGGGATCGTGCAAAAGCACGGCGGACACTTCGAGGTGAGCAGCGAACCGGGCGAGGGCACGGTTTTCAAGGTGCTCCTGCCGCGCGTCGGCGCCCCGGTCAACAAGCAACTGGAACAGAAAACATCATGACAGAACCCACCGCGTCGGCGCCGCCGATGACCATCCTCTTCGTCGACGACGAAGCGTCCATCCTGAGCGCGCTGCGGCGCCTGTTCCGGCCGCATGGCTACCGCATCCTGACGGCCGAGGGCGGCGCGGCCGGGCTGCAGATACTGGCCGCCGAGCAAGTCGACCTGGTCGTGTCCGACATGCGCATGCCGGAAATGGACGGCGCGAAATTCCTCGAAAAGGTGCACGCCGGCTGGCCGGGCGTGGTGCGCATTTTGCTCACCGGCTACGCCGACATCACCTCGACCATCGACGCCATCAACAAGGGCGGGATCTTCCGCTACATCTCCAAGCCCTGGGACGACCGTGAAATCGTGCTGACGGTGCGCGACGCGCTCGAACGGCAGCGCCTGCAAAGCGAAAACGCGCGCCTGCAGGCGCTGACCCAGAAGCAGAACGAGGAGCTCAAGTCGCTCAACACCGGCCTCGAGGCGCGGGTCGCCGAGCGCACCGTCGAACTGGAGCAGGCGAACGGCAGGCTCAAGCAGAATTTCCTGGTCTCGATCAAGGTCTTCTCGGGGCTGATGGAATTGCGCGAAGGCTCGGTCGGCGGACACGCGCGGCGGGTGGCCGACCTGGCGCGCAAGCTGTCGATTCAACTGGGACTCGACGGCAAGGCGCAGCAGGACGTGTTCATCGCCGGCTTGCTGCACGACATAGGCAAGATCGGTTTTTCCGACGCGATGCTGACGCGGCCGGTGCCGCAGATGAACAACGACGAGCTGGAGCACTATCGCCAGCACGCCCAGAGCGGCGCCCGCGCGCTGATGCCGCTGGCCGAAATGAAGCCGGTGGCCGAGCTGATCGCGGCGCACCACGAGCGTTTCGACGGCCAGGGCTTCCCGGCCGGCCTCGAAGGCACGGCCATCCCGCTCGGGGCGCGCATCCTGGCGGTCGCCAACGACTATGACAGCTTGCAGTACGGAACCCTGGCGGGGAAAAAATTCAGCCCCGAGGAGGCGCGCAACATGCTGGTCCAGTCGCGCGGCCGGCGCTATTGCCCGCAGGTGGTCGACGCCGTGGTCGAGATCCTGGGCAAGCCGCGGGTGGAGACCGGGCGCCAAACCGTGGTGCCGGTCGACGAGCTCGAAATCGGCATGGTGCTGGCGCGCGACCTGCTGGCGCGCGACGGCACGCTGCTGCTGGCCGCCGACTACGTCATCGACGCCAATTTGCTGCGCGAGCTCCAGCGCTTCTCCCAGCAGCAAGCGCCGAACATGGTGCTGCGCATCCGCACCGACAAGAAGCTGGGCTGACGCGCGCCGGGGCCGCCCGGCATTCCCCCCGGCCCGCGGCGTCAATGGCAATCCGACGATGGCGAGGCGATCGTGCCATACCAGAAGGAAGTGTCGGACGATGTCCCGCCGCTTGCGGCGGGCTTGTATAATATTTCTTTTCAAATCAAAGAGTTAATCATGACCGTATTCGCCGCCCCCGTATTCGACGCCAGCGTCATCTTCGAAGGAAACGAATTATTCAAAGGACAAAGCGCCGCCTTGCTGTGGGCCGAACGGCTGGCCAAGGAAATCGGCAGCGCGGTGACGGTGAAAAAGCTGGGCACCGGCTGGGCGATGTATGGCGCCGTCGACGGCGAAGAGTGCGTGTGGGCGATCTACGGACAACGGCTCAAGCGCATCAACGCGCCCGGCGCCTGAACCCAACAGACTGGAATGCCATCGCGCGCGGCCGTGCGACGTTGGCGAAATCCCCGCACCACCGCGCCGATTAATTCATTCTGGATGCTTGATGACAAAACCCGACGCAGCGCGATTTACTCCCAAAATCATCATTCCGACCAGCGAGCAGGTCGCGATCCAATTGTCGAAAAGCCGCGTCACGATCATCAAGGCCAACGCCGGCGCGGCGAAAACGACCACGCTGGCATTGCGCATCGGCGAGGCCATCGCCCGCAACCTGGAACCGGAAAACATGCTGGCCCTGGTGTTCACGCCCGAGGCGCGCGACGTCCTGAAAAAACGCTTAATCGACATCGGCATCCCGCAAGCGACGGCGGAGCGGA
>JACMLV010000338.1 GCA_014379395.1 Burkholderiaceae bacterium | reverse complement strand
TCGGCGTCGGGCCAGGCCAGCGCGGCGTTGGCGCCGGCCAGGGCGCCCAGCAGCCCGAATGAGAGCAGGAAGCGGGCCTTCACGCTCAGCCTGCGCCACAGGTTCAGGCGCGCGGCCAGGCTGCGCGTCACCGCCTTGCCGCCCCGCATGTCGATCTTGCCCTGGCCGGTTTTCATGAGGCGGTAGGCCGCCTCGGCCGCGCGGATTTGTTCCACGGTCGGTTTGATGCGGATGGTGATGTAGCTGACCATCTTGCCGTTCTCGTAAAACGGCGCCGCGTTCGCCTCGACCCAGTAAAAGCCGCCGTCCTTGGTGCGGTTTTTCATGATGCCGCTCCAGCTCTTGCCGCTCTTGAGCGTCTGCCACAGGTCGGCGCCGACCTCCTTCGGCATGTCGGGATGGCCCATGATTCTCTGGTGCTGCCCCAGCAACTCCTCCTCGGCGTAGCCGCTGATGCGCAGGCAGTCCCGGTTGACGTAGGTGAAATTGCCGTTCAAGTCGGTCTTGGAGAGGATCGTCTCCGACTCCGACAGCGCATACTCGCGCCCGCCGGACGCGGCCGGCGCGCCGCCGCCCGCGCCGTGAAATAAGTCAGTCATGTTGGTCTCGCCTGGTTGATGCCACGAGCCAACATCAGCAAGCGCCGTGCCCGCGCCGTCCGGGGCCGGCGACGGTGCGCCGCACAATCGGCGCCGCCCGGCCCGCTTTCACAGCGCGTCCGCCCCCGATGCCGGCCGCGCGCGGCCCCGGCGCGGGCCCGATTGCTGCGCCGCCGCATCCGGCCGCCATGCGCGGCAGTGCATGAAATGATCGGATCGGCGCGCGCGCCGCTGCGCAAATCGGGATGAAATAATGATATTTATCCGCAATCTCGACAGGTCCGGCCGGCGCCGCCGTCAGGGCTGCGCCGCCTCGGCGCCCAGCTCGGGCAGCAGGCGGCGGATCGATTCGAAGGTCAGCCGGATGTGCTGCTCGAGCGCCTTGTTGGCGCGCTTGACGTCGCGCGCCAGCGCCGCCTCGCAGATCTGGGCGTGCTCGCTGTGCACGTCGCGCACCGAGCTCGGCGCCGAGATCGCCAGGTGCCGGTAGCGCTCCGACTGCCGGTACAGCAGGCCGATCAGATAGCGCAGCCAGCGCGAGTCGCAGGCGCTGATCAGGGCCTCGTGGAAGTCGCGGTTGCGCTCCTCCCATTCGCGGATGTGGTGGCGGGCCCGGCTGCCGAGCTTCTCCTCGGTCTTGCCGAGCTTGTGGAAGGCGGCGATCAGGCCGGCCTCCCACTCGTCGTCGCCGGCCTGGATCGACTGCCGCAGCGCCTCGGTTTCGAGCAGCACCCGGGTGCGGGTGATGTCCTCGATGTCGGCCAGCGAGATCGGCGCGACGTGGAAGCCGCGCTGGCCCTCGCCGATGACGAGCGCGTCCGACACCAGCAGCGCCAGCGCCTCGCGCAGCGTGCCGGCGCCGACCTGGTACTGCTCCTTGAGGTGCTCGACGCGCAGCTTTTCGCGCGGCGCCAGGCGGCCCTCGATGATGTCGCGCCGCAGCTGCAGATAGGCGCCCTCGACCAGGGTGCGCGGCGCGGTGCCGGCGTCGGCGAAGGCGGTGGTGAATTTTTGCGAGTGCAGCATGATTATTCCTTGGCCGTGTTGGCCTCTTGGTTGCGCTTGAGTCGGTAGGTGAATTGCGGCCGGGTCAGCCCGAGCATGCGCGCCGCCCCGGCCAGGTTGCCGGCCGAGCGCTCGACCGCCTCGGCCAGCAGCATCGTTTCGAGCTCGTCGAGCGAGAGCCCGCCGCCCAGGATGGCGTCGCACAACAGGCTGTGGCCGGCCGGGCGGCGCTGCTCGAGCTGGCCGGCCTCGCCGATCCCGCTCTCGGCCGGGTCGCCCATGTCCAGGCTGGGGAACAGGTGTTCGATCTCGATCCAGCCGTCCTGCGGCGCCAGGATGATGCCGCGCTCGATCAGGTTCTCCAGCTCGCGCACATTGCCCGGCCACTGGTACAGGTTGAGCGCCTTGGTCGCCTTGTCGGTGATGCCGGCCAGGCGCTTGTCGTGCAGCGCGCCGTACTTCTCCATCATCGCCGCCACCAGCGGCGCGATGTCGAGCACGCGCTCGCGCAGCGGCGGGATGGCGATCGGATAGACGTTGAGCCGGTAGTACAGGTCGGCCCGGAAACGTCCGCCCTTGACCGCCGCCGGCAGCTCGACGTTGGTGGCGGCGACGATGCGCACGTTGACCTTGCGCGTCTTGTCGTCGCCCAGGCGCTCGATCTCGCCCTCCTGCAGCACGCGCAGGATCTTGGCCTGCGCCGCCAGCGGCAGCTCGCCGATCTCGTCGAGGAACAGGGTGCCGCCCTCGGCGCGCTCGAACTTGCCGATGCGGGTCGCGTGGGCGCCGGTGTAGGCGCCCTTCTCGGCGCCGAACAGCTCCGACTCGACCAGGTCGTGCGGCAGCGCCGCGCAGTTGACCGCCACGAATGGGCCGGCGGCGCGGGCGCTGGTCTGGTGCAGCGCGCGCGCGAAGCGCTCCTTGCCGACCCCGGTCTCGCCGCTCAGCAGCACCGTCACGTTGGTCCTGGCCGCCTTCTCCACCAGCTCGTAGGCGCGGCGGAACGCCGGTGAGGCGCCGATCATGGCGCCGCTCTCGCGCTTTTGCTCGAGCGAGCAGCGCAGCACGTCGACCTGGGTCGACAGTTCCAGCAGGCGCGAGACGATCGAGTCGGCCTCGTAATAGGCCATGTGCTCGGCGCCGTCGGGCCACTCCTCGAGCGGCTTGCCGACGATGCCGCAATGGCCGGCGCCGCAGGCCGCGCATTCGATCTCCTTGAACAGCACGAAGCGGCCCATGAAGGCCGAGGTGTAGCCGGAGGCGTAGCCGAGCAGCATCCAGCACACCGGGTCCTTCTGCGGCCCGAACTCGGCCACGTGGGCCTGCGCCTCCCACGAGTTGTCCCAGCGGAATTCGCCATAGAACTTGCCGGTCGGGATGTCCATCTCGACCTTCACCGGGGTCGTGCGCACGCTGCCCTCGAGCATGTGCAGCTGCGGCCCCATCGCGAAGGCGTCGAGCGGATCCTGGCCGCCGCGGATCGTCCTGGTCAGCTCGGCGTCGCGCGCGCCCGAGGCGTAGCCCATGCGCGTGAAGACGCGGCGCGCGTGCTCCGGGCCGACCGAGTTGATGAGCTCCTTGCGCAGCCCCGCCAGCGCGGTCGCGTGCAGCAGCAGCATGCGGTTCTCGGCCAGCCAGATGGTGCCGTCCTCGGGCGAGAAGCGCACCAGGCGGCGCAAGTCCAGGTTCTGCGGGTATTTGATCATGTGTCTCTCTCCAGCGGGCCGGCTCGTCGGACGGCCTCTAATAGTGTTGAGGAAAAGTCGCCGGCGCGCGGCCGGAATATCGAGATTTTATAGCAATTTATTAGATCGTTGATGATTTCATGAATTTGGCCGGCGCCGCTCGATCATTTCGTGCAGTCGCGCCGGCCACCATTTTCCATTGCGGCGCAACACGCGCGCGCCGCGAAAAACGCCGCCGCCGCCGGCTTTTCCCCGCTGCGCGCGGCCCGGTTTCGCCCTGCTGCGGCGCAGCAAAACAAGCCCGCGCAAGCCCCTTTTTCGGTGGGCACGGCGGTTGCTATTACCCCTCTGTGGCAACGACAGGAGGGACCCGGATGGAAACGAATATTTTTGACACGAACCGCAAGTTCGTGCGGCTGATCGAAGTGCGCGGCAACGGCATGGTCGAGTTCGAGTTCGCGATCGGCGAGCCCGAATTGTTCGTCGAGCTGATGCTGCCGCGGGCGGCCTTCCAGGACTTCTGTCGCGACAACCAGGTAACCATGCTGGCCGGCGCGGCGCCGGCCGGCGACACGCAGTGGGACTGGCGCCTGCGCCAGGCCCGCGACGGCGTCGCCAGCGACAAGTAAAAAACCGAACCGGCGCCCGCGCGGCCGGCCTACAAAAGGAGGAGACAGTAAATGCATATCGATCTACGCACCGTCAGCATCAAACCGCTGCGCCAGACGTTCGACAACGTCGCCCGGCGCATCGGCGCCGGCAAGCCGGCCTCGCGCTACCAGGAGGGCACGCTGGACCTGCAGGCGTCCGGCAACTTCCACTACCGTCCGCTGTGGGACCCCGAGCACGAGATCTTCGACGCCGCCCGCACCGCCGTCAAGATGGCCGACTGGTACGCCTTCAAGGATCCGCGCCAGTTCTACTACGGCACCTACACGCTGGCCCGGGCCCGCCTGCAGGAGACCGCCGAGGGCGACTTCGACTTCGTCGAACAGCGCGGCCTGGCCGACGCCCTGCCCGAGGCGCTGCGCCAGAAGGCGCTCGAGCTGCTGCTGCCGCTGCGCCACGCCGAATGGGGCGCCAACATGAACAACGCCTCGATCTGCGCCTACGGCCACGGCACCGCCATCACCCAACCCTGCATCTTCCAGGCGATGGACCGGCTCGGCATGGCCCAGTACCTGACCCGCGCCGGCCTGCTGCTGGCCGACGAATCCGCGCTCGACGCCGGCAAAGAGGCCTGGCTGCACGGCGCCGCTTGGCAGGGGCTGCGCCGCTACGTCGAGGACAGCTTCGTCGTGCGGGACTGGTTCGAGCTGTTCGTGGCGCAGAACTTCGTGCTCGACGGCCTGCTGTTCCCGCTGGTCTACCAGCACATCGACCGCGCCTGGGCGGCCCAGGGCGGCACCGCGCTGTCGATGCTGACGCGCTTCCAGGGCGAGTGGTACGCCGAGAGCGGCAAATGGGTCAACGCCACCATCAAGACCGCCTGCGCCGAGTCGCCGGAAAACCGCGCGCTGCTGTCGCAGTGGAGCGCGCGCTACCGCGACCTGGCCTTGCAGGCGCTGGCGCCGCTGGCGCGCCAGGCCCTCGGCGACATCGCCGAGGCCACGCTGGCCGAGGTGGCCGGGGAATTCAACAGCCGCGCCGCGCAAGCCGGCTTGGCGCTCTAAGGGGAACCGGATGTCGAACGTATTTATCGCACTGCAAATGAACGACGAGACGCGCTGCATCATCGAAGCCATCGCGCGCGACAACCCGCAGGCCAGCATCAACGAGCAGCCGGCCATGGTGCGCATCGACGCCCCGGGCAGCATGGCGATCCGCCGCGCCACCGTCGAGGAGGCGATGGGCCGCCCGTTCGACCTGCAGGAGCTGCACGTGCACCTGATCACGCTGGGCGGCCACATCGACCAGACCGACGATGAATTCAATTTGAGCTGGGCGCACTGACGCAACCGGCCGCCAAGGAGACACACATGGACATGAAAGCGAAGAAGAAACTCGGCCTCAAGGAACGCTACGCGGCGATGACGCGCGGCCTGGACTGGGAGACCACCTACCAGCCGATGGACGCGGTCTACCCGCACGACAAGTTCGAGGGCATCAAGATCCACGACTGGGACAAGTGGGAGGACCCGTTCCGCATGACGATGGACGCGTACTGGAAATACCAGGCCGAGAAGGAGCGCAAACTGTACGCGATCCTGGACGCCTTCAACCAGAACAACGGCCACCTCGGCGTGACCGACGCGCGCTACATCAACGCGCTGAAAATGTTCATGACGGCCGTCTCGCCGCTCGAATACATGGCCCACCGCGGCTTCGCCCATGTCGGCCGCCAGTTCCGCGGCGCCGGCGCGCGGGTGGCCTGCCAGATGCAGTCGCTCGACGAGATCCGCCACGCCCAGACCCAGATCCACTCGCTGTCGAACTACAACAAGCACTACAACGGCTTCCACGACTGGCGCCACATGCACGACCGGCTCTGGTACTTGTCGGTGCCGAAGTCCTTCTTCGACGACGCTATCACCGCCGGCCCGTTCGAGTACATGGTGGCGATCGGCTTCTCGTTCGAATACGTGCTGACCAATCTGCTGTTCGTGCCGTTCATCTCGGGCGCCGCCTACAACGGCGACATGGGCGCGATGGCGTTCGGCTTCTCGGCCCAGTCCGACGAGGCGCGCCACATGACGCTCGGCCTGGAGATGATCAAGTTCATGCTCGAGCAGGACCCGGACAACCTGCCGATCGTGCAGCGCTGGATCGACAAGTGGACCTGGCGCGGGGTGCGCGCGCTGACCATCGTCGGCATGATGATGGACTACATGCTGCCGAAGCGCGTGATGAGCTGGAAGGAGGCTTGGGAGGTGTATTTCGAGGAGGCCGGCGGGGCCCTGTTCAAGGACCTGGCGCGCTACGGCATCACGGTGCCCAAGTGCGTCGCCCAGGCCACCATCGACAAGGAGCACATCACGCACCAGGCCTGGGCCACCTTCTACCAGTACGGCGCGGCCACCGACTTCCACACCTGGATGCCGGGCAAGGAGGAGCTCGACTGGCTCTCGCAAAAGTACCCGAACACCTTCGACAAGTACTACCGGCCGCGCTTCGAGCACTGGGCCGAGGAGGCCAGGCAGGGCAAGCGCTACTACAACAAGACGCTGCCGATGCTGTGCCAGTGCTGCCAGATCCCGACCCTGTTCACCGAGCCGGACGACCCGACCAAGATCTGCCACCGCGAGTCCGACTACCAGGGCGAGAAGTACCACTTCTGCTCGGACCACTGCAAGGAGATCTTCGACCACGAGCCGGAGAAATACATCCAGGCCTGGATGCCGGTGCACCAGATCCTGCAGGGCAACTGCTTCGAGCCGGACGTCGATCCGAACGCCGAGGGCTTCGACCCGCTGGCCGAGGTGCTGCGCTGGTGCCACGTGAACCACGGCCACGACAACCTCGACTTCGAGGGCTCGGAGGACCAGAAGAACTTCGCCGCCTGGCGCCACCAGGCCACCAGCAACAGCGCGCCGTAAGGCCCCGCCGTAAGGCCCCGCCGTAAGGCCGCGCCGTAAGGCCGGCAACCAGAGGCGCGCCGCCAGCGCGCGCCCTTACCAAATTAGATGGAGACCAGCATGGCAGTGATCGCAATCAAACCCTATATCGGCGAGGCCAAGGACGGCGTCGACAAATTCCACGGCAACCAGCTCTTGTACATCGGCTGGGACGACCACCTGATGTTCGGCGCGCCGTTCGCCTTCGCGTTGCCGCCGTCGATGCGCTTCGGCGAGATCGTCGCCAAGCTGCTGCCGGAATCGTTCGGCGCGCATCCGGACTTCGCCCGCATCGACTGGATCGGCGCGCAGTGGTTCAAGTCGGGCCAGCCGTGCAGCCTGGACTTCGACCTGACGCTGGAGCAGAACGGCCTCAAGCACAAGGACGCGCTGCGTTTCCGCACCCCCGGCCTGACCGGCATCGCGGGCAGCCGCAGCTAAGGAGCGCGCCATGAGCTACACGCTGACCATAGAGCCGCTCGGCCAGAGCATCGAGGTCGAGGACGGCCAGACCATCCTCGATGCCAGCCTTCGGGCCGGCATCTACCTGCCGCACGCCTGTTGCCACGGCCTGTGCGCGACCTGCAAGGTGAGCGTGCTGGACGGTGAAATCGAGCACGGCGAGGCCTCCAACTTCGCGCTGATGGACTACGAGCGCGAAGAGGGCAAATGCCTGGCCTGCTGCGCGGTGCCGCAGGGCGACGTCGTGATCGAGGCCGAGATCGAAGTCGACGCCGACGCCCGCAACCTGCCGGTGCACGACTATCACGGCAAGGTGAGCCGGATCGAGGACCTGACGCCGACCATCAAGGGCGTCTGGATCGATCTCGACGACGACGCCGGCATGGACTTCCAGGCCGGCCAGTACGTCAACCTGCACCTCCCGGGCCAAAACCTCGGTGGCCAAAACACGCGCGCGTTCTCGCTGGCCAATCCGCCCTCCAAGCCGGGCCAGGTCGAGCTCAACATCCGGCTGGTGCCGGGCGGGGCGGCGACCGGCTGGATCCACAACGAACTGCGCGTCGGCGACGACATCAAGCTGTCGGGCCCCTACGGCCGCTTCTTCGTGCGCAAGTCGGCCCGGGTGCCGCTGCTGTTCCTGGCCGGCGGCTCCGGCCTGTCGAGCCCGCGCTCGATGATCCTCGACCTGCTCGACGACGGCTGCAAGCTGCCGATCACGCTGGTGTACGGCGCCCGCAGCCGCGCCGAGCTGTACTACCACGAGGAGTTCGAGGCGCTGGCGCGCCAGCATCCGAACTTCGCCTACGTGCCGGCGCTGTCGGGCGCGCAGGAGGGCTGGAGCGGCTTCAACGGCTTCGTGCACGACGCCGCCAAGGCCCATTTCGACAACGACTTCCGCGGCCAGAACGCCTACCTGTGCGGGCCGCCGGTGATGATCGACGCCTGCATCACGACCCTGATGCAGGGCCGCCTGTTCGAGCGCGACATCTACACCGAGAAGTTCTTTTCGGCGGCCGACGCGCAGCAGGTGCGCAGCCCGCTGTTCAAGAAGATCTGACATGCCTTATTTCACCATCACGATCGAGGACAGCGGCCAGGCCTACCGCTGCTCCGAGCGGCAGTCGCTGCTGGCCGGCATGGAGGCGCTCGGCAAGAAGGGCATCCCGGTCGGCTGCCGCGGCGGCGGCTGCGGGGTGTGCAAGGTCGAGATCGTGGCCGGCGCCTACCAAAAGGGCGTCATGAGCCGCGACCACGTCAGCTTTGATGACGAATGCGGCGGGCGCGTGCTGGCCTGCCGCACCACGCCCGAGAGCGACCTGACGCTGCGGGTGCTGGGCAAGATGAAGAAGAACGTCTGCCGCCAGGAGTAGCCGGGCGGCCGGCGAAAAACCGTGGTTCCACTATAAAAAAACACAAGGAGATGATGATGGCAATGACAGGAGTTTTGCGCCCCGGGCACGCCCAGCTGCGCGTGCTGGACATGGATGAATCGGTCAAGTTCTACACCGACGTGATGGGCCTGATCGAAACCGGGCGCGACGCCCAGGGCCGGGTCTATTTCAAGTGCTGGGACGAGCGCGACCACCACAGCATCGTGCTGCGCCAGGCCGAGCGCGCCGGGCTGGACCACTTCGCCTTCAAGGTGCTCGACAAGGCCACGCTGGGCCAGCTCGAACGCAACCTGAACGAACACGGCGTCGCCACCGAGCGCATCGCCGCCGGCGAGATGCTCAACACCGGCGAGCGGGTGCGCTTCACGCTGCCGACCGGCCACACCATCGAGCTGTACGCCGAGAAGAAGGACGTCGGCAACGGCATGCCCTACACCAATCCGGAGGCCTGGGTGCCGAACCTGCCCGGCATCGGCCCGGTGCGCATGGACCACTGCCTGCTGTACGGCGGCGACATCGACGGCAGCCGCAAGATCTTCGAGCAGGTGCTCGGCTTCTCGCTGGTCGAGCGCATCAAGCTCGAGGACGGCAGCACCGACCTGGCGACCTGGCTGACCTGCTCGGCCAAGGCGCACGACATCGCGCTGGCGCGCCACGGCGAGGACGACAAGCTGCACCACGTCTCGTTCCGCCTCGAGAGCTGGGAGCAGGTGCTCAAGGCGGCCGACCTGATGTCGATGCACCGCGTCTCGATCGACGCCGGCCCGACCCGCCACGGCGTCACCCGCGGCACCACGATCTACTTCTTCGACCCGTCCGGCAACCGCCTCGAGACCTTCTGCGGCGGCTACGACTTCTACCCGGACATGCATCCGATCACCTGGACCTGGGACGAGGTCGGCGCCGGCGTGTTCTACCACGACCGCAAGCTCAACGAGCGCTTCCTGACCGTGGTGAGCTGAGATGGCGGCCGACGTGCGCAGCCCGACGCCGGGCGTGGGCTGGGAGGCCGCCAACGCGGCCGTCCAGGCGGCGGTGCGGCACGCCGAGGCCAACGGCTGGCGCATCAACGCCGCCGTGGTCGACCGCGGCGGCAACCTGATGGCCTTCCTGCGCATGCCGGGCGCCTATCTGCACTCGATCGAGATCGCCATCGACAAGGCCTACACGGCGGCCAGCTTCGGCTTCCCGACCAAGGACTGGATGGCCGCCGTCGGCCACGACGACGGCATGAAATTCGGCTTTTCGGCGCGGCCGCGCCTGATCGTCTTCGGCGGCGGCCTGCCGCTGGCGCCGGCGGACGGCGAATGGATCGGCGGCATCGGCGTCTCCGGCGCCTCCGAGGTCGAGGACGAGCAGTGCGCGCGCGCCGGGCTGGCGGCGATCGGGTTGGCCTCCCTAGCCTGAGCTTGTTTATGAAACGTAACGGAGAAAGTCCCACATGAAGCAAATCAACAATTTTATCAACGGCGAATTCGTGCCCACCGAGCACCTGTTCGACAAGCGCTCGCCGCTCAACGACGCGCTGATCGCGCGCGTGGCCGAGGCCGGCCGGGCCGAGGTCGACGCGGCGGTGCAGGCCGCGCGCCGCGCCCTGACCGGGCCGTGGGGCAAGATGAGCGTGGCCGAGCGGTTCGAGCTGCTCAACGCGGTGGCCAACGAGATCACGCGCCGCTTCGACGACTTCCTCGAGGCCGAGTGCGCCGACACCGGCAAGCCGATGAGCCTGGCGCGCCACATCGACATCCCGCGCGGCGCGGCCAACTTCAAGGTCTTCGCCGACGTCGTCAAGAACGTGCCGACCGAATTTTTCGAAATGGCCACCCCGGACGGGGCCGGCGCGCTGAACTACGCGACCCGCTCCCCGGTCGGCGTGGTCGGCGTGGTCTGCCCGTGGAACCTGCCGTTGCTCCTGATGACGTGGAAGGTCGGCCCGGCCCTGGCCTGCGGCAACACCGTGGTCGTCAAGCCGTCCGAGGAGACGCCGCAGACGGCGGCCCTGTTGGGCGAGGTGATGAACGCGGTCGGCATGCCGAAGGGCGTCTACAACGTGGTGCACGGCTTCGGCCCCGGCTCGGCCGGCGAATACCTGACCACCCACCAGGGCGTCAACGCGATCACCTTCACCGGCGAGACGCGCACCGGCGCGGCCATCATGAAGGCCGCCGCCGACGGCGCGCGCCCGGTCTCGCTCGAAATGGGCGGCAAGAACCCGGCCATCGTGTTCGCCGACTGCGACTTCGACGCCGCCATCGAGGGCACGCTGCGCTCGGCCTTCGCCAACTGCGGCCAGGTTTGCCTGGGCACCGAGCGGGTGTACGTCGAGCGGCCGCTCTTCGAGCGCTTCGTGGCCGCCATGAAGACCGGCGCCGAGGCGCTCAAGATCGGCGTGCCGCAGGACGCCGACACCGGCATGGGGCCGTTGATCAGCCAGGAGCACAAGCAAAAGGTGCTGTCCTACTACAAGAAGGCGGTCGAGCAGGGCGCCACCGTGGTCACCGGCGGCGGCGTGCCGGACATGCCGGGCGAGCTGGCGCAGGGCGCCTGGGTGCAGCCGACCATCTGGACCGGCCTGCCGGACGACGCCACCGTCTGCCGCGAGGAGATCTTCGGGCCGTGCTGCCACATCTTCCCGTTCGATTCCGAGGACGAGGTGGTGCGGCGCGCCAACGACACCACCTATGGCCTGGCCGCCTCGGTCTGGACCTTGAACCTGCAGCGCGGCCACCGCGTCGCGGCCCGCATCGAGGCCGGCCTGGTGTGGGTCAACAGCTGGTTCCTGCGCGACCTGCGCACCCCGTTCGGCGGCGCCAAGCAGTCCGGCATCGGGCGCGAGGGCGGGGTCCATTCGCTCGAGTTCTACACCGAGCTGAAAAACGTCTGCGTCAAGCTGTGAAAGGAGCCGACATGAGCGCCAATCCCGAAATCGGCGCCAGCGTGCGCGCCGCCGGCATCCTGACCAACTACCACGACAGCGGCGACGGCGGCTTTCCGGCGCTGCTGATCCACGGCTCCGGCCCCGGCGTGAGCGCCTGGGCCAACTGGCGCCTGACCATGCCCGAACTGGCGCGCCGCGCGCGCGTGATCGCGCCCGACATGGCCGGCTTCGGCTTCAGCGAGCGCGCGCCTGGCATGGCCTACGGGCTCGACACCTGGGTCGCGCAGGCGCTCGGCCTGCTCGACGCGCTCTGCATCGAGCAGGCCGACGTGGTCGGCAACTCGTTCGGCGGCGGACTGGCGCTGGCGCTGGCGATCCGCCACCCGACGCGGGTGCGCAAGCTGGTGCTGATGGGCAGCGTCGGCGTGCCGTTTTCCATCACGCCGGGGCTGGACGCGGTGTGGGGCTACCAGCCGTCGCCGGCCGTCATGCGCGGCCTGCTCGACATCTTCGCCTTCGACCGTTCGCTGGTGAACGACGAGCTGGCCGAGCTGCGCTACCGGGCCAGCATCCGGCCCGGCTTCCAGGAGTCGTTCGGCGCCATGTTCCCGGCCCCGCGCCAGCAGTGGGTCGACGCGCTGGCCGCGAGCGAGGCGCAGATCCGCGCGCTGCCGCACGAGACGCTGGTGATCCACGGCCGCGAGGATCGCGTCATCCCGCTCTCCAATTCGCTGACCCTGGCGCAGTGGATCGCGCGCAGCCAGCTGCACGTGTTCGGCCGCTGCGGGCACTGGACCCAGATCGAGCACGCCGCCCGTTTCAACCGGCTGGTCGGCGATTTCCTGGCCGAGCCGGCGCAACCTTCCCCGCTTTCCTGATTCGACTTTTATGGACACCACCATGGACCAACAGACCATCCTTGCGCTCGGCGACGAACTGTATAACGCCCTGTGCCGCGGCAAGACCGTGGCCCCGCTGACCGCGCGCCATCCCGGCATCACCATCGAGGACGCCTACCTCATCCAGCAGCGCATGCTGGCGCGCCGCATCGAGCAGGGCGCGCGCGTGGTCGGCAAGAAGATCGGCGTCACCAGCCAGGTCGTGATGGACATGCTCGGCGTGCACCAGCCCGACTTCGGCTACCTGCTCAACACCATGATCTACAACGAGGGCGAGGCGGTGCCGATGGCTGGCCTGATCCAGCCCAAGGCCGAGGGCGAGATCGCCTTCGTCCTCAAGCACGACCTGCTCGGCCCCGGCATCAGCAACGCCGACGTGTTGCGCGCCACCGAATGCGTGATGCCGTGCTTCGAGATCGTCGATTCGCGCATCGACGACTGGAAAATAAAAATTCAGGACACCGTCGCCGACAACGCCTCCTGCGGCGTGTTCGTGCTGGGCGACCAGGCGGTCGACCCGCGCCATGTCGACCTGTCGACCTGCGGCATGGTGCTCGAAAAGAACGGCGAGATCGCCGCCACCGGCGCCGGCGCGGCCGCGCTGGGCAGCCCGGTCAACGCGGTGGCCTGGCTGGCCAACACCATGGGCCGGCTCGGCATTCCGCTCAAGGCCGGCGAGGTCATCCTGTCCGGTTCGCTAGCCGCGATGCTGCCGGTGAAGGCCGGCGACAACCTGCGCGTGACCATCGGCGGCATCGGTGGCTGCTCGGTGCGGTTTATCTGAGAACGCCGCTTCGCGCGGCGCCTCCCCCCTTTTTGCAGAAAGAGACTCCATGAAAAAAATCAAATGCGCGCTGATCGGCCCCGGCAACATCGGCACCGACCTGCTCTACAAACTGCAACGCAGCCCGGTGCTCGAACCGGTCTGGATGGTCGGCATCGACCCGACCTCCGAGGGCTTGAAGCGGGCCGCCGACATGGGCCTGAAAACCACATCCGGCGGCGTCGACGGCCTGCTGCCGCACGTGCTGGCCGACGGCGTGCAAATCGCCTTCGACGCCACCTCGGCCTATGTGCATGCCGAGAACACCCGCAAGCTCAACGCGCTCGGCGTGCTGATGGTCGACCTGACGCCGGCCGCCATCGGCCCGTTCTGCGTGCCGCCGGTCAACCTGCGGGAACTGGTCGGGCGCAAGGAGATGAACGTCAACATGGTCACCTGCGGCGGGCAGGCGACGATCCCGATGGTGGCCGCCATCTCGCGCGTGCAGAAGGTGAAGTACGGCGAAATCGTCGCCACCATCGGCTCGAAGAGCGCCGGCCCGGGCACCCGCAAGAACATCGACGAGTTCACCCGCACCACCTCGGGCG
>JACMLV010000337.1 GCA_014379395.1 Burkholderiaceae bacterium | reverse complement strand
GAGCAGATCTACTCGGAGCTTGGCGCCGCGCACGCGCAGCGCATGCATCCAGCCGCCGCACACCGTGCCCCACAAGTCCAGATACGGCACCGCGGCGGCGTACACCGCGCGCGGATTGCCCGCGTTGGTCTCCAGCAACCAGCCGACCACGCCGCGCAGGGCGACGCAGGCCTCGCCCAGGCGGACCGACAAGGCCTGCGCGGAGGCGTCGTCCAGCGCCGCCAAGGCGCGCACGTCCTGCTCGATCTCGTCGAGCAGCGCGAACGCCGCCTTGCCGCCGTCGCGCACGGTCTTGCGGCCGACCAGGTCGTTGGCCTGGATCGCCGTGGTGCCCTCGTAGATGGTCAGGATGCGCGCGTCGCGGAAGTATTGCGCGGCGCCCGTCTCCTCGATGAAGCCGGCGCCGCCGAACACTTGCAGCGCATCGGACGTGACGCCCTGCGCCGTCTCGGTGAACCAGCCCTTGAGCACCGGAATGAGCAGCTCCATCCGGCTCTGCGCCTCGGCCATCGCCTGCGGACCGGCCGCGACCGCGTGCGCGAGCTCTTTTTGCATCGCCACATACATCGCCAGCGCGCGCATCGCATCGTTGCGGCTCTTCATCGACAGCAGCAGACGGCGCACGTCCGGATGGCGGATGATCGCCTTGCCCTGGCTGCCGTCCTCGCCCACCGCGCGGCCCTGCACCCGCTCGCGCGCGTATTCCAGCGCGTGCTGGTAGGCCCGGTCCGACACCGACAAGCCCTGCAGGCCGACCGAGAAGCGGGCCTCGTTCATCATGATGAACATGTACTCGAGGCCGCGGTTTTCCTCGCCGACCAGATAGCCGACCGCGCCGTCCCGCTCGCCGAACAACATCACCGCCGTCGGGCTGCCGTGGATGCCCAGCTTGTGCTCGATCGACGCGCAGCGCGCGTCGTTGCGCGCGCCCAGCGTGCCGTCGGCCTCGACGACGAACTTCGGCACCACGAACAGCGAGATGCCCTTGACGCCCTTGGGCGCGTCCGGCGTGCGCGCCAGCACCAGGTGGATGATGTTGTCGGTGTAATCGTGCTCGCCGTAGGTGATGAAAATCTTCTGCCCGAACACGCGGTAGCTGCCGTCCGCCTGCGGCACGGCCTTGGTCTGCACGGCGGCCAGGTCGGAGCCGGCGCCCGGCTCGGTCAGGTTCATGGTGCCGGTCCACTCGCCGCTGACCAGCTTGTTCAGATAGGTCTCCTTCAGCGCGTCGCTGCCGGCCGTCAGCAAGGCTTCGACCGCGCCGTTGGTGAGCATAGGGCACAGGCCGAAGCTCAGGCTGGCCGCCTGCCACATCTCGTCGACCAAGGTCGCGATCACCGGCGACAAGCCCTGGCCGCCGAACTCCTCGGGGAAGCGCAGGCCGGCCCAGCCGCCCTCGCAGAACGCCGCGTAGGCGTCCTTGAAGCCGGGCGCGGTCGTCACTTGCGAATCGTGCCAGCGCGCGCCCTGGGTGTCGCCGCCGCGGCTGATCGTGTCGATCCGGTCGCGCGCGAACTTGCCCGCCTCCTCGGCGATCGCCAGCGCGATGTCGGTGTCGGACTCGGCGCCGCAGCGCTGCGCGTGCGCGTCGAAGTTGAAAACGTTCTTGAGCAGAAAGCCGATGTCGCTCAGTGGTGCCTGGTATTGACTCATGACGGGGTGATCCTTATTAAATGATGATTGCTGTCTATTCTGCCATGCCGCGCTTACATGCTGCGGCGATATTGCCCGCCGACCGCGAACAGCGCCTCGGTGATCTGGCCCAGCGAGCACACCCGCACCGCATCCATCAGCTTGGCGAACACGTTCTGGTCGTTGATGACGGCCTGCTGCAAGGCCGCCAGCATGGCCGGCGCGTGCGCCGCGTTGCGCGCGTGGAAGTCCTCCAGGCGCCGCAACTGCGACTGCTTCTCCTCCTCGGTGGAGCGGGCCAGCTCGATCTTCTGCGGCGCGCCCGTGCTCTGGCGCGGCAGGAAGGTGTTGACGCCGATGATGGGCAGCGTGCCGTCGTGCTTCTGCTCCTCGTACAGCATCGACTCCTCCTGGATCTTGCCGCGCTGGTAGCCGGTCTCCATCGCGCCCAGCACGCCGCCGCGCTCGGCGATGCGCTCGAACTCCTGCAACACCGCCTCCTCGACCAGATCGGTCAGTTCGTCGATGATGAAGCTGCCCTGGTTCGGGTTCTCGTTCTTGGCCAGGCCCCACTCGCGGTTGATGATCAGCTGGATCGCCAGCGCGCGCCGCACCGATTCGTCCGTCGGCGTGGTGATCGCCTCGTCGTAGGCGTTGGTGTGCAGGCTGTTGCAGTTGTCGTAGATGGCGATCAAGGCCTGCAAGGTGGTGCGGATATCGTTGAAGTCGATCTCCTGCGCGTGCAGCGAGCGGCCGGAGGTCTGGATGTGATATTTCAGCTTCTGGCTGCGCTCGTTGGCGCCGTACTTGTCGCGCATCGCCACCGCCCACAGGCGGCGCGCGACGCGGCCCAGCACCGTGTACTCGGGGTCCATGCCGTTGCTGAAGAAGAAGCTCAGGTTGGGCGCGAAGTCGTCGATGTGCATGCCGCGCGCCATGTACGCCTCGACGAACGTGAAGCCGTTCGACAGCGTGAATGCGAGCTGGCTGATCGGGTTGGCGCCGGCT
>JACMLV010000336.1 GCA_014379395.1 Burkholderiaceae bacterium | reverse complement strand
GCCGCCCGCCTGGCGCCGAACGACGCGCAGCGCATCCAGCGCGCGCTGGAGATCATCGCGCTGAGCGGCAAGCCGATGTCGGAGCTGCTGGCGCTGCGCGAAAAGACCGAGCTGCCGTTCGAACTGCTGTCGTTCGCGCTAGAACCGTCCGACCGCGCCGTACTGCACGCGCGCATTGCGCACCGCTTCGACCTGATGCTGGAGGAAAACGAGGACGGCGACCTGATCAACGAGGTGGAACAGCTGCGCCGCCGCGGCGATCTGCACCCCGGCTTGCCGTCCATGCGCTGCGTCGGCTACCGCCAGGCGTGGGAATACCTGGACGGCAGCATCGACTTCAAGACCTTGCGCGAAACCGGCATCATCGCCACCCGCCAGCTGGCCAAGCGCCAGCTGACCTGGCTGCGCGCCATGCCGGAGCGCGTGGTGATCGATTGTCTGGCGCCGGATGCGGCGGGCACCATGCTGGCGGCAATCGGCGCGGCGGACCATGCGTTCCGCTAAACACGGCAGACAGGCGCAAATATTGACGCCCTTGCATCAAAATCAGGCCCCCAGCAAAAAAAGTCCTGCCCGCGCTTGACAGCGCAGCGTCGGAACCGCGATAATTCTGGCCGTTGCGGTGATATAGCTCAGTTGGTTAGAGCACAGCATTCATAATGCTGGGGTCGGTGGTTCAAGTCCACCTATCACCACCAGAACACGTTGCAAATGCACCAACAAAAACCCGCGCTTCTCCCAAAGAGAGCGCGGGTTTTTTTTGCGTCCCGGCGCGGCAGATTCCGCCAGCGCCAAACCGCCCGCCCCAATCAACGCAAAAATTTTTCGCCGGTAAATTTGATGGCGGATTATCTTTTCATCTAGCAAATTTATCACTGCCATTTTGAAAAACTTGGTGTATATTGAATTTCGTATTGGCAAGATTTTGGGCGAGCCGCCGGGCGCATTTTGCCGCCCTGCGATGGCAGCCTTCCCATCCCGCTCCCCAGCCTGCGTTCTTCGAATTCCCAAGTTTCGACAGCCTGCCAGCCAATGCCACCATCCCGTGCGACCCGCACGGATATAAATAAAACAGACCCGTGACAAACATCGGGTCCAATAACCATTGGAGACACGTATGCCGAAATTATTGAAGTTGACGATCGGAAAAAAACTATGGCTGCTGACGCTCAGCACCGCGCTCGGAATCACGATTCTGACCGTGGTGTTCCTGCTGTCGGAACGCCAGTTGCTGCTGTCGGAGCGCCAGAACAACGTGCGCCAGGCGGTCGAAGTGGCGCACGGCGTGCTGGCCCATTATCAGGCCCAGGCCGCCAAGGGCGCGCTGCCGGAGGCCGACGCCAAGCGCGCCGCGCTCGACGAGATCAAGACCCTGCGCTACAGCGGCAGCGAATATTTCTGGGTCAACGACATGGCGACCAAGATGGTGATGCATCCGGCCAAGCCCGAACTTGACGGCAAGGACATGAGCGACAGCGCCGACCCGACCGGGCGCCATCCGTTCATCGAATTCGTCGGCGCCGTCAAGGCGAACGGCGCCGGCTTCGTCTTTTACATGTGGCCCAAACCGGGCAGCGCCGATCCGGTGCAAAAAGTGTCGTACGTGAAGGGCTTCGCGCCGTGGGGCTGGGTGATCGGCTCGGGCGTCTACATCGACACCGTCAACGCCACCTTCTGGAGCCGCGCCGCCTATTTCGCGGCCGGCACGCTGGGCCTGGCGGCCCTGCTGACCGGCTTCGGGATCGTCATCGCGCGCAGCATCTCGCGGCCCCTGATCGAAGCGGTCAAACTGGCCCAGACGGTGGCCGCCGGCGACCTGACCACCTCGATCGACGCCCACGGCGACGACGAGACCGGGCAGCTGATGCGCGCCCTGAACGACATGAACCACAGCCTGGGCGCCATCGTCGGCCGCGTCCACAGCGGCACCGACACCATCGCCACCGCCTCGCGCCAGATCGCGGCCGGCAACCTCGACCTGTCCTCGCGCACCGAGCAGCAGGCCAGCGCGCTCGAGCAAACCGCCTCGGCGATGGAGGAGCTGACCTCCACCGTCCAGCAAAACGCCGAGAACGCGCGCCAGGCCAACGCCCTCGCGGCCTCGGCCTCGAGCGTGGCCGTCAAGGGCGGCGAGGTGGTCGCGCACGTGGTCGAGACGATGGAATCGATCAACGCGTCGTCGAAGAAGATCGTCGACATCATCGCCGTCATCGACGGCATCGCGTTCCAGACCAACATCCTGGCGCTGAACGCGGCCGTCGAGGCGGCCCGGGCCGGCGAGCAGGGCCGCGGTTTCGCGGTCGTCGCCACCGAGGTGCGCAACCTGGCCCAGCGCTCGGCCGCGGCGGCGCGCGAGATCAAGTCGCTGATCGGCGACTCGGTCGACAAGGTGGAAACCGGCAGCGTGCTGGTGCATCAGGCCGGCGCGACGATGGACGAGATCGTCGCCAGCGTCAAGCGCGTCACCGACATCATGGCCGAGATCACCTGCGCCAGCGTCGAGCAGGAAAGCGGCATCGAGCAGATCAACAAGGCGATCGGGGAGATGGACGCCGTCACCCAGCAAAACGCCGCGCTGGTCGAGGAGGCGGCGGCCGCCGCCGAATCGCTGCAGGACCAGGCCGGCGGCCTGGCGCAGGTGGTCAGCGTCTTCAAGGTCGACGACCACCATCTGACGATCCTGAAGGCGGCGCCGCGCCGCGCCGCCCAGCCGGCCGCGCCGCGCATCGAGGCCGACGTACTCAAGCGCGCGGCCTAGAAAGAGCGCTCCCGGGC
>JACMLV010000006.1 GCA_014379395.1 Burkholderiaceae bacterium | reverse complement strand
TCCTCGCAATACCTCGGTATTGCTGCGGTTTTTTCCTTGTCTCGGCGAAAAATCCGCTATTTTTATAAGTCGCAATCAGCGCGCAACACTACACTAGCCGGCCATCGACAGCGCCACCGCCTCGGCGACCTTGATGCCGTCGACGCCGGCCGACAAGATCCCGCCGGCGTAACCGGCGCCTTCGCCGGCCGGAAACAGGCCGCGCGTGTTGATGCTCTGCAAGTCGTCGTCGCGCCGCTTGATGCGGATCGGCGACGAGGTGCGCGTCTCGACCCCGGTCAGCATCGCGTCCGGCTGGTAATAGCCCTTGATCTGCTTGTCGAACGCCGGGAAGGCCTCGCGCATGGCCGTGATCGCGTATTCCGGCAGCGCCGCGCCGAGGTCGGTCAGGTGCACCGCCGGCTTGTACGAAGGAATCACGCCGCCCAACCTGGTCGAGGCGCGTCCGGCCACGAAGTCGCCCATCAGCTGGCCCGGCGCGTCGTAGTTGCCGCCGCCCAGCACGTAGGCGCGGCTCTCCAGTTCGCGCTGGAAGGCGACCCCGGCCAGCGGATGGCCCGGATAGTCGGCCGGCGTGATGCCGACCACGATGGCGCTGTTGGCATTGCGCTCGTTGCGCGAATACTGGCTCATGCCGTTCGTCACCAGGCGCTCCGGCTCGGAGGCGGCCGCGACCACGGTGCCGCCCGGGCACATGCAAAAACTGTAGACCGAGCGGCCGTTGGCGGCGTGGTGCACCAGCTTGTAGTCGGCCGCGCCGAGGATCGGGTGGCCGGCGCTGGGGCCGAAGCGGCACTGGTCGATCAGCGACTGCGGATGCTCGACCCGGAAGCCGATCGAAAACGGCTTGGCCTCGACGTACACGCCGCGCGCGTGCAGCATCTCGAAGGTGTCGCGCGCGCTGTGGCCGATGGCCAGCACCACGTGGCGCGTCTCGATGCGCTCGCCGCTCGCCAGCAGCACGGCGCGCACCTGGCCGCCGTTCGCTCCTTGCTCGATGTCGATGTCGGCCACCTTGCTCTCGAAGCGCACCTCGCCGCCCAGGCTGGTGATGGTGGCGCGCATCTCCTCGACCATCTTGACCAGCCGGAAGGTGCCGATGTGCGGCTTGCTCACGTACATGATCTCCTCCGGCGCGCCAGCCTTGACGAACTCGGTGAGCACCTTGCGCCCGTAATGCTTGGGGTCCTTGATCTGGCTGTACAGCTTGCCGTCCGAGAAGGTGCCGGCGCCGCCCTCGCCGAACTGCACGTTCGATTCCGGATTCAGCTCGCGCTTGCGCCAGAAGCCGAAGGTGTCCTTGGTGCGCTCGCGCACGGTCTTGCCGCGTTCGAGCACGATCGGGCGCAGGCCCATCTGGGCCAGGATCAGCGCCGCGAACAGGCCGCACGGCCCGGTGCCGATGACGACCGGACGCTGGTTCTTGTCGTGCCCGGCCGCGCGCGCGCCGCCGGCGACGAAATGGTAGGAGGTGTCGGGTGTCGGCGCCAGATGACGGTCGTGTTGCAGCCGCGCCAGGACGGCGGCCTCGCCGTCGCACTCGACGTCGAGCGAGTAAATGAGCTGGATCGCGCTGCGCTTGCGCGCGTCGTAGCTGCGCTTGAACACCGTGTAGCCGCGCAGGGCGGCCGCTTCGATGCCAAGGCGCGCCAGGATCGCCGCCGGCAGCGCGGCCTCGGCGTGGTCGAGCGGGAGTTTCACTTCATTGAGTCGCAACATGGGGAGTTCCAAAATTCTGTCGATCAGCGGCCCCTCGGGCGCGCGAGGCCGCTATTTTACCCGCACTTACTTGCCGGCACTTACATCCCGCCCCACAGCGCGTTGAGGGCGGCGATGGCGGTCAGGCCGGCCGTTTCGGTGCGCAGGATGCGCGGCCCCATCGCCAGCGCCAGCGCGCCGTGGCGGATCGCGGCCTGTTCCTCGGCCTCGCTCAAGCCGCCTTCCGGGCCGATCACCAGGGTCACCGCCTGCGGCGCCTGGTGGCGCGCCCAGTCGGCCAGCGACTGGTCGGCGCGCGGCGTCAGGATGATGCGGCGGTGCATGTCCTGCTGGCCGATCCACTGGCCGTAGTCGGCCAGCTCGCCCAGGTGGGCCAGGCGGTTGCGCCCACACTGCTCGGAGGCCGAGACGATGATGCCGCGCCAGTGCGCGGCGCGCTTGACGGCGCGCTCGGCGTTCAGGCGCACCACGCAGCGCTGCGCCGCCAGCGGCTGAATCCCGGAGGCGCCCAGCTCGATGGCCTTTTCGACGATCCAATCCATCTTCGACGCCTCCGGCAGCGCCTGCGCCAGCGTGATCGCGTAGGGCAGCTCGACCTCGTCGGGCGTGAACGCTTTCAGCTCGACGCTGACGCGCTTTTTCTCGATGCTGGCCAGGGTCGCCGTGTATTGCCCGCCGTCGCCATTGAACAGGCTGATGGCGTCGCCGGGCATCAGGCGCAGCACCTGGACGTGATGGGCGACGGCCTCGGGCAGGACGACGGTGGCGCCGATGGCGAGCGGTTCGGGACAGTAAAAACGCGGCATGGAGGATCCTGATGAAGGGGGAAGGCGCGGCGCCGCAACGGCAGTGGCTGCGCGGCGGCGCGAAAAAAGCCGAAAAATCGTGCCAGTTCGGGCCCGGCACAGGCCGCAATTTTAATTCGCCGACCCTTGGTCTGGTAAAATACTTAGTTCTTGAAAGTAGCAAGCCCTACCGCAAACCGAATTCAACCCCCGCAATCGACCCGACTACGATGAAATCTACGCTCCCCACCACCAAAATGGCCAATGCGATCCGCGCGCTGGCAATGGACGCAGTTCAAAAGGCCAATTCCGGCCACCCCGGCATGCCGATGGGGATGGCGGAAATCGCCGTCGCGCTGTGGAGCGGTCACTATCGCCACAATCCGGCCAATCCGCACTGGCTCAACCGCGACCGCTTCCTGCTGTCGAACGGCCACGGCTCGATGCTGCACTATGCGCTGCTGCACCTGACCGGCTACGACCTGAGCATGGACGACATCAAAGCGTTCCGCCAGATGCATTCGAAGACCGCCGGCCATCCGGAAGTGGGCGTCACGCCGGGCGTCGAAACCACCACCGGCCCGCTCGGCCAGGGCATCGCCAACGCGGTCGGCATGGCGCTCTCCGAGTACCTGCTGGCGGCCGAATTCAATCAGCCGGGCTTCGACGTGGTCGACCACCACACCTACGCCTTCCTGGGCGACGGCTGCCTGATGGAAGGCATTTCGCACGAGGTGTGCTCGCTGGCCGGCACGCTCGGCCTGAACAAGCTGATCGCGCTGTACGACGACAACGGCATCTCGATCGACGGCAAGGTCGAGGGCTGGTTCACCGACGACACGCCGAAGCGCTTCGAAGCCTACGGCTGGAACGTGATCCGCGCCGTCGACGGCCATGACGTCGCCGCGCTCGACGCCGCCATCGCCGCCGCCAAGACCGCGAGCAAGCCGACCCTGATCTGCTGCCGCACCGTGATCGGCAAGGGCGCGCCGAATCTGCAGGGCGGCGACAAGGTGCACGGCGCCGCGCTGGGCGAGAAGGAAATCGCCGCCGCGCGCGCCTACCTGAACTGGGACGCCGCGCCGTTCGAGATGCCGGCCGACGTCTACGCCGCCTGGGACGCGCGCGAGCAGGGCGCCGCCGCCGAGAAGGAATGGAACGCCACATTCGCCGCCTACGGCGCGGCCTTCCCGCAGCAAGCGGCCGAATTGTCGCGCCGCATGAAGGGCGAGTTGCCGGCCTCGTTCGACGCCACCCTGGCCGCCGCCATCGCCGCCTGCGTCGAGAAGAAGGAAAACATCGCCACCCGCAAGGCCAGCCAGAACGCGATCCAGGCGCTGGCGCCGGCGCTGCCGGAATTTTTGGGCGGCTCGGCCGACCTGACCAGCTCGAACCTGACCAACTGGAAAGAGTGCGTCGCGGTGCGCTCCGGCCAGCCGGGCAACCACGTCAACTACGGCGTGCGCGAATTCGGCATGAGCGCGATCATGAACGGCGTCGCCCTGCACGGCGGCTTCATCCCGTTCGGCGCGACCTTCCTGACCTTCTCCGACTACAGCCGCAACGCGCTGCGCATGGCCGCGTTGATGAAGCTGCGCTCGATCTTCGTGTTCACCCACGATTCGATCGGCCTGGGCGAAGACGGCCCGACCCACCAGTCGGTCGAGCACATCTCGTCGATGCGCCTGATCCCGAACCTGGACAACTGGCGTCCGTGCGACACGGTCGAATCGGCCGCGGCCTGGGGCGCGGCGGTCAAGCGCCAGGACGGCCCGTCGACCCTGATCTTCTCGCGCCAGAACCTGCCTTACCAGGAACGTTCGAGCCAGCAAATCGCCGATATCAGCCGCGGCGGCTACGTGCTGGCCGATGCGGCCAACCCGCAAGTGATCCTGATCGCCACCGGTTCCGAAGTGGAACTGGCGGTCGCCGCCGCCGTCGCCTTGAGCGCCGACGGCGTCGCCGTGCGGGTCGTGTCGATGCCGTCGACCGACGTCTTCGACCGCCAGGACGCCGCCTACAAGGCAGCGGTCTTGAGCAAGGGCGTGCCGCGCGTGGCCATAGAAGCCGGCGTGAGCGCGTTTTGGTATAAATATGTCGGTCTCGAAGGCGCGGTGGTCGGCATCGACACCTTCGGCGAGTCGGCGCCGGCCGGCGTGTTGTTCAAGCACTTCGGCTTTACCGTGGACAACGTGGTGGCCAAGGCCAAGTCGGTCCTGGCGTAGGGTGGGCGGCGCCACCGTTGGCACCGTTTTCGTGCCCACGCGGTGCAAGCTTCCGCGTGGGCACAAAACGTGTCCACCCGACCTGCCGAGTCCGGCCACACCCATAGACACCCCTTTTAGCTGCTAACACCTTATTTTTTCAATCAGGAGCCAAGTAATGACGATCAAAGTTGCAATCAACGGTTATGGCCGCATCGGCCGCAATATCCTGCGCGCGTTCTATGAAGGCGGCAAGAAACAAGACATCCAGATCGTCGCCATCAACGACCTGGGCGACGCCAAGTCGAACGCGCACCTGACCCGTTACGACACCGCGCACGGCAAGTTCCCCGGCACCGTGACGGTCGAAGGCGACAACATGATCGTCAACGGCGATCCGATCCGCGTGTTCGCGCAGCGCAATCCGGCCGACATCCCTTGGGGCGAGCTGGGCGTGGACGTGGTGCTCGAGTGCACCGGCTTTTTCACCACCAAGGAAAAGGCTTCGGCCCACCTGAAGGGCGGCGCCAAGAAAGTCATCATCTCGGCACCGGGCGGCAAGGACGTCGACGCGACCGTCGTGTTCGGCGTGAACCAGGGCGTGCTCAAGTCGACCGACACCGTCATCTCGAACGCATCGTGCACCACCAACTGCCTGGCCCCGCTGGTCAAGCCGCTGAACGACGCGATCGGCCTGGAAACCGGCCTGATGACCACCGTGCACGCCTACACCAACGATCAAGTCCTGAGCGACGTGATGCATGAAGACCTGCGCCGCGCCCGTTCGGCCACGATGAGCATGATCCCGACCAAGACCGGCGCCGCCGCCGCGGTCGGCCTGGTGCTGCCGGAATTGAACGGCAAACTGGATGGCTTCGCCGTGCGCGTGCCGACCATCAACGTTTCGTTGGTCGACCTGACCTTCATCGCCAAGCGCGACACGACGGTCGAGGAAGTCAACGCCCTGATGCAAAAAGCGGCCGCCGAAGGCCCGCTGGCTGGCGTGCTGACCTACCAGACCGAGCCGCTGGTGTCGATCGACTTCAACCACAACCCGGCCTCGTCGAACTTCGATTCGACCCTGACCAAGGTCTCGGGCCGCCTGGTCAAAGTGACGTCGTGGTACGACAACGAGTGGGGTTTCTCGAACCGTATGCTGGACACCACCGTGGCCCTGATGACCGCCAAGTAATCTCAGTCGCTTGAATCAAAAAAACGCCCTTCGGGGCGTTTTTTTTCGTCCGCACCAAGCAGCGATTAGGGTCGCTGATCGGACGGGCCACGAGGAGCCTGTCGGACTGAGGCTCGTCGGCTGCAAAAATACCTGGACGGTCCATATTTCGCCGTTTTCTGGGCCAATAGCTCGCTATTGGCACTGCGAAACCGTCAAAATCTGGCCTCGCCCAGCTATTTTTTCGCTTCGACTCCCTCAGTCCGACAGCCTCCTAGCACTCCAGGGCCAGGCGCTCATGGTCGAGGATTTTGATGTGTCGGCCGGAAACGGCGATCAGGCCGGCCTTGGAGAAATCCTGAAACAGGCGCGACAGCGTCTCGCGGGTCAGGCTGAGCCTTGACGCGATCAAGCCCTTGTTGGCGACCAGGCGGATGTCGACGCTGGTTTCGCGCCGGCTTTGCCTGAGCAGGTATGCGGCCAGGCGCTGCTTGGCCGATTTCGAATAGCCGTCGATGTCGCGCATCAGGCCGCAAAACTGGCGCCCGACGCAGGTCATGATTTCGCGCGCGAACTGCGGATTGGCTTCCGCGACCTGCAACACCGTCTCGCGCTTGGTGTGCAAGACCATCGAATCGGTGGTGGCGGTGACGAAGGCGAGGTGTTCCTGGCCCAACAGCATTTCACCCAAGCCGAAGCAGGTTTCCTTGCCGAGGATCTCAATCACCTTTTCATTGCCGTTATTGACATTGACGGCGATTTTCACCTGCCCGCGAATCAGCCAGAACACGCCGCTGGGGGCGTCGCCGTGGTTGATGACGTTGGTGTCGGCCATCACGCTGGTCATGCTGCTGGCGGCGGCGATCTGGTCGAGCTGGGCGTCGCTCAGCATGCCGAACAATGAAGTATTTGAAATGGTTGTTTTTAGACTAAGCATCGCGTCATTCCTGAAAATTTTGTATCACCATTGCAAACACTAAGAATTTGGAGGCCGAGTACGTTGAAGAAAATTTCACTAAATCGTCAACGCCGGCAAGCGGGCCGGGCATTGCATTCGACGCCGGACGGTTCGCCTGGCGCGATCAAAAGGGGGCGTTCCCGCAGGGAGGTGAGTCAACCACGTTGATAGGGTGGCCGCCACGGGAGCAACGCTTCAAGTGTGCCATATTTTCTTGCCGCCCGCGAACTTTTTAAAGTTGCCAGTGTCCGGGCGGCGACGAACTTGGCGCCGGCCCGCTCGTCGCACCGCTTCTTAATTGCTCAGGTACACTCAGCGCAATTCCCCAAAAGAAATGTCCCGACCATGCAGACGTCCGACCAGACCCTGGAACTGCTTCCGCCCGCCGCCGTCCTGAAGTTGTCGGAGTTGATCGGCGCGCTCAGCCACGCGCTCGACATCACCGAGGGCCAGCCGGCCGGGCATTGCGTGCGCTGCTGCTGGATCGGCATGCACATCGGGCGCGAGATCGGCTTGCCCGACGACCAGTTGTGGGAGCTGTACTACACGCTGCTGCTCAAGGACCTCGGCTGCAGCAGCAACGCGGCGCGGATCTGCGAGCTGTACCTGACCGACGACCTGAGTTTCAAGCGCGACTTCAAAAGCGTCGGCGACAGCCTGCCGCAGGTGCTGTCGTTCGTCCTCAAGCACACGGGGCTGAAAGCCGGCCTGGCCGAGCGCTTTCGCAGCGTGCTGACGATCATGCGCGACGGCGAGCGGATCGCGCACGACCTGATCGCCACCCGCTGCCAGCGCGGCGCCGAGATCGCGCGGCTGCTGCGCTTCTCCAGCGGCGTGGCGGCCGGCATCTACAGCCTCGACGAGCACTACAACGGCGAGGGCAGGCCGGACCGGCTGGCCGGCGCGGCGATTCCCGTGTATGCGCGCATCGCCCTGCTGGCCCAGGTGATCGACGTGTTCCACACCGCCGGCGGGCAGTCGGCGGCGCTGGCCGAGGTGCGCCTGCGCGACGCGCACTGGTTCGATCCGCGCCTGGTGCAAGCGTTCGAGCGGGTCGCGCTGGCGCCGGCGTTCTGGGCCACCTTGGGTTCGCCCGAGATCGACGCGGCGGTGCGCGCGCTCGAGCCGCCAGGCCACGAGGTGCCGCTCGACGAGGATTATCTGGACGACATCGCCGCCGCCTTCGGCCAGGTGGTCGATTCGAAGAGCCCGTACACCAGCGGGCACAGCGCGCGGGTCGCGCTGTACGCCGACATGATCGCCGAAACGCTGGGCCTGTCGGCCCCGCGGCGGCGCTGGCTCAAGCGCGCCGCGCTGCTGCACGACGTGGGCAAGCTGGGCGTCAGTAACAGCGTGCTCGACAAGGCCGGCAAGCTCGACGACGAGGAATGGGCGGCGGTCAAGCTGCACGCGACCTATACGGAAACCATCCTCTCGCGCATCGGCGCGCTGGGCGAGCTGGCGCGCATCGCCGGCGCGCACCACGAAAGGCTCGACGGCGGCGGTTATCCGCGCGGCTTGACGGCGCCGGCGATCAGCTACGAAACGCGGATCATCACCACCGCCGATATTTTCGACGCCATCACGGCCGAGCGGCCCTACCGCGGCGCCATTCCGATTCCGCGCACGCTGGAGATGATGGCCGAGACGGTCGGCAGCGCGATCGACGCCAGCTGCTTCGACGCGCTCAAGCGCGCGCTGGCGCGTTTGCCGGGCTGAGGCGGCCGGGCCGCCTCGCATGCGCCTCACATGTGATAGCGGTAATGGCGCCAGCGCAGGCGCATGTCGTGCAGGATCGGGCCGGCGGCCAGCAGCGCCAGCAGCAGCGCCGGCAGGATCGAGGCCGAAAACCCGATCAGCTTGTAGCCGTAGGCGCCCGAGACGCCGCCGATGAAGAAGCAGCCGATCAGCAGCGCGTGCAGCTTGAGCTTGACGCGGTTGGCGCGCACGGCCATGTCGGGCATGGCCTGGCGGTTGTAGTAGAACAGCTTGCCGAGCTCGATGCCGATGTCGGTCGACAGCCCGGTCACGTGGGTGGTGCGGATCACCGCGCCGGAGGCCTTGGTGATGATGGCGTTTTGCAGGCCCATGATGTAACACAGCAGCAAGATCGTCACCGGCGCCAGCATGTCGTGCAGCGTGGCCAGGTAGGTGCCGGCCACCCCGAACACGAGCAGCAGCAGCGCCTCGAGCATCAGGCTGAGCGCGTACTGGCTGCGGAAGCGGTGCCGCCGCGCCCAGTTGATCAATAGCGCGGTGCTGGCCGCCCCGCACAGAAAGGCGGTCCAGGCCGCCAGTGCCGCCAGCGCCACCTTGACGTTGCCCAGCGCCAGCTCGTCGGCCATGCTGGAGACGATGCCGGTCATGTGCGAGGTGTAGCCGCCGATGGCCAGAAAACCGCCGGCGTTGACGGCGCCGGCGACGAAGGCCAGCGTGCCGCCCAGGTGGCGGTCGGACTGGCTGCTGCGTTTGGTGGCGCTCAGATGGGACAGATATTGGATCGGCATGGCAAACGCCGGCGCCGGCCGCCGTGTCTCTGCCGGCTGGCGCGGCGCCCGTATTATTTTGTTGGTATCGGACAATAATACAGGCAATGATGATCGTTGCGCTAAATTTGGCTGAATTTGAGTGATTAAGCCACGTTTTGACCGAAGATCGCCTGCCACAGCCGGCGCACGTGGCCGGCGTGCGGCTCGACCTCGGCCGGTTCGACCCGCGCCAGGTCCTGGCCCTGCAGGCGCATCCGGTGCTGCAGCTTGCGCAGCGCGCGGTAGGCGTCGCCGACCAGGGCCGCCAGTTCGGCGTCGATCAGGCCCAGCTCGCCGCACAGGCGCAGCAGCGCGATGTTGCCGCTGTTGGCCGTCAGCTGCGGATAGCGCGCCGCGTGTTGCAGCACCAGGTATTGCACCATGAACTCGATGTCGATCATGCCGCCGGCGTCCTGCTTCAAGTCGAACAGCGGCGGGCGCGCCTTGTGCGCCTCGCGCATCTTCTGGCGCATCGCCGGCACCTCGCGCTTCAATTCGCCGTCGTCGGCGCGTTCGCGCCGCAGCACCTGCTCGCGGATCTGCTCGAAGCGCGCGCCGATGGCGGCGTCGCCGGCGCAAAAACGCGCCCGCGTCAGCGCCTGGTGCTCCCACACCCAGGCCGAGCTGTTCTGGTAGCGCTCGAACGATTGCACGCTCGACACCAGCATGCCGGAGGCGCCGTCCGGGCGCAGCGCGATGTCGACGTCGAACAGGATGCCGGCCGAGGTGTGCGCCGTCATCCAGGTGATGAAGCGCTGCGCCAGCTTGGCGTACAGCGCCGGCGCCTCCGGGTTGTCGTCGTTGTAGAGGAACACCACGTCGAGGTCGGACACGTAGCCGAGCTCCTTGCCGCCCAGCTTGCCGTACGCGATGACGGCGAAGTTCGGCGTCTCCTGGTGCCGCTTGGGCAGCGTGCGCCAGGCCGCCTGGACGGTGGCGGCGACGATCACGTCGGCCAGCTGCGACAGGTGGTCGGCCAGTTTCTCCACCGTCAGGTCGCCGGCCAGGTCCTGCGCCAGCCAGTGGAACAGCTGGGCGTGGTGCGCTTCGCGCAGCAGGTCCATCTGGCGCTCGGTGTCGCCGTCGGCGCCGTCGAGCTGGGCGCGCAGCTCAAGCGCCAGCGCCGCCATGTCGGGCAGCGCGGTGCGCATGCGCTCATCCAGCAACTCGTCGAGCAGGATCGGATGGCGGGTCAGGAAGGTCGCCGCCCAGCCGCTCGCGCTCATCATCGACACCACCCGCTCGAGGGTCGGCGGATATTCGGTCAGCAGCGACAGGTAGGCCGAGCGGCGCGCGATCGCCTCCAGGAAATCGAGCAGGCGGCCGAGCGTGGCCAGCTGGCCGGCGCCGCCCGCGCGCGTGTCGGCGGCGATCAGGGGCAGGGCGTTGTGGACCAGGGCCTCGAGGCGCTGGCGGCTGGCGTCCTGCATCGCCTGCAGGCGCGGGCTTTGCAACGTGGCCAGCAGGCGCGCGCTGGCGGCTGGTGCATCGTCAAAGCCGAGGGTGGCCAGCCGCGCTTCGAGCGCCTTGCTGTTGTCGGCGTCGAAGTCGGCGCTCGCCGCCGCCTCATCCTTGTCCTTGTCGGCGCTCTTGTCGCTGAAGATCCGGTCGAACTGCGCAGCCACGAACTGGCGATGGCCATCGAGCTCCTTGAGCAGGGTGGCCGCGTCCGGCATGCCCATCATGGCCGCGATCACGGCGCGCTCGGCCTCGCCGGACGGCACCGTGTGGGTCTGCGCATCCTCCACGTACTGCAGGCGGTGTTCAAGGTTGCGCAGGAAGGTGTAGG
>JACMLV010000335.1 GCA_014379395.1 Burkholderiaceae bacterium | reverse complement strand
CGGCTCGTTCGACCACATCGCCCAGAAATACTTCCTCGACCGCGAGCGGCGCGTCATCGAAGTATTTCTGGGCGCCTACGGCTCGTTCGACCACATCGCCCAGAAATACTTCCTCGACCGCGAGCGGCGCGTCATCGACGGCCAGGTGTTCGCCCAGCTCGGCCACGGCATCAGCGACCTGGCCGCGCGCGCGCCGCAGCTCAAGGGCCGGCCCTATTGGAACGCGTTCAACCCGGGCGGCGGCCAGCACAGCCTGGTCATGCTGCGCGAGATCTACTTCAAGTCCGACAACACGCTGGCGGGCAGCCTGTTCCTCGGCATCCGGCCGCAGCACTTCGCCGGCATCTTCGACGACGTCGACCTCGGCAGCGGCAGCGCGGTCTTCATCCTCGACGCCGCCGACGGCGACGTCATCGTGCGGGCGCGCGAGAAGGCCGAGGCCGATCTGGACGAGGTGGCCAACCGGGCGCTGGCCGATTCCATCCGGCACGGCGGCGGCGGCTTCGCCTGGTACGCGCCCGGCACGGGCGGCAAGTACCTGAGCGCCTACACGCCGATTCCCGGCACCAGCTGGTTCGTGGTGGCGGCGGTGCCGTATCAAAACGTGCTGGCCGAGGCGCAGTCGGTGCGCGACAAGATGATCGCGATCGGCCTGATGTGCCTGCTGTGCGCCATCGCGCTGGCCTACCTGATTTCGCGCAGCATCACCACGCCGCTCGAGCAACTGGTGGCCACCATGCAGCAGACCGAAAGCGGCAACTACGCGATCCGCATCGCCCCCGGCGGCAAGGACGAACTGACCGTGCTGGCGCAAAAATTCAACCACATGGCCTGGCGCATCGGCAAGCAGCACGAACAGATGGAAGCCGAGGTGGCCGAGCGCACCCGCGACCTGGAGGAGGCCAACCGCCAGCTCGCCGCCCTCAGCCTGACCGACGGCCTGACCGGCATCGCCAACCGGCGCCGCTTCGACGAGATGCTGCCGGCCGAACTGGCGCGCGCCGCGCGCGTCGAGCAGCCGCTCGCTTTGATGATGATCGACGTCGATTTTTTCAAGAACTACAACGACTATTACGGCCACCAGGAGGGCGACGCCTGCCTGCAGGCGGTGGCGCGCCTGTTGGCGCTGCACGCGCGCCGCGCCAGCGACCTGGCGGCGCGCTACGGCGGCGAGGAGTTCGTCATGCTGTGCGCCGACACCGACGCCCAGGACGCGCTGGCGCTGGCCGAAACCATCCGCGCCGCGCTCGAGGCGCTGGCCCTGCCGCACCAGCAATCGCCGATCGGGCGCGTCAGCGTCAGCATCGGCGTGGCGGTGCTGAGCGCGCCGCACGAGCTGCAAACGGCGGAGCGCTTCCTGCGCCAGGCCGACAAGGCGATGTACCGCGCCAAGAGCCAGGGCCGCAACCAGGTCGTGCTGGCCACGCCGGCGTGATCGGATCAGGATGCCGAGCCGGCGCCGTGTTGGCGCCGCAAGCCGCCCAATGCCGGCCGCTTTATAACTCGCCGGCCGGCTGGTGCGCGGCGATGCGCTCTGCTATCATGCGCGCTGAACTTTGGGGAGTAGTCGTCTTCCGGCCGTTGCGGAAGAACCTGTGTCAACATAATCGGCCCGCAGGCCGTGGTGCAGGTGGTTGAAAAACTTGACGAGACCATTGATCGAAGGGCGGCCGAATGGGCCGGAGTCGCCCTTGGATCATTGGTTAATCGTCCGGCCCGCGTACTTCTTATCCCCGCATGGAATCCTTCCTCATCTCCACCGGCATCGTCGCCCTCGCTGAAATCGGCGACAAAACCCAGTTGCTCGCCTTCGTGCTGGCCGCCAAATTCCGTAAACCGCTGCCGATCGTGCTCGGCATCCTCGTCGCCACCATCGCCAACCACGCCGGCGCCGCCGCCATCGGCACCTGGATCACCGCCCTGATGGGTCCCGACATGCTGCGCTGGGTGCTGGGCGCGTCGTTCCTGGCGATGGCGGCCTGGATCATGGTGCCCGACGAGATCGACGAGGAGGACGCCAAGCTGGCCAAGTACGGCGTCTTCCTGACCACCCTGATCGCCTTCTTCATGGCCGAGATGGGCGACAAGACCCAGATCGCCACCGTGGCCCTGGCCGCGCGCTTCGACAACCTGTACGGCGTGGTGGCCGGCACCACCTTCGGCATGATGCTCGCCAACGTGCCGGCCGTGTATTTCGGCGACAAGATCGCCCACAAGGTGCCGCTGCGCCTGGTGCACGGCATCGCCGCCGCCATCTTCGCGCTGCTGGGCGTGGCCACGCTGCTGGGCGCCGGCGCCGCCATCGGCGTGTAAGCCGTCCTCAGGCGTCGAGCAGGGCCGCG
>JACMLV010000334.1 GCA_014379395.1 Burkholderiaceae bacterium | reverse complement strand
CGCTTAATAATGCGGCGGTTTTTCGTTGCCGGCGTTGGGGCCGCCGTGCGCGCCGTCGCGGATGTGCTGGGCCAGCGCGCCGCACAGCGCTTCGAGCTTGTCCATGCGTTTTTGCTGCTCGTAGACCATCTGGTTCAACGATTCGACCAGGTCTTCCTGGTGCGCCAGCTTGATTTCAATTTCGATGAAGCGGTCTTCGGTCACGGCGGGCTCTCCTGCGATAAAGCGGGTATTTTACTCGCCGGCCGAAGCCGCGCCGGCCGAAGCCGCGCCAGCCGAAGCTGCGCCAGCCGAAGGCGCGCCGCCCGGTCTGACTTCAAGCCCTACTTCAGATACACGCCGCCGCACACCACCATGTCCTCATGCGGCTGGCAATACATCGCCTTCGGCTCGATATTGCCGCTGACCGGGTTGGTGAACTTGTATTCCTGCCAGAACGCGGTTTTCTTCTTCGCCAGCTCGACGCGCTCCTTGACGAAGGCCTTGCCGTCGACATCCTTTATTTCCATCAGGTTCTTGCCGATCATCTTGGCGTTGGCGCCGTGCGCGCGCACCACCGCATCCATCCCGTAGACCACCAGATACAAGTCGCGGTCGATGAACTGGCCGTCCTTCTTGCTGATCTCGGCATACGCCTTGTCCTTGCCGTTGGCCTTGATGAACACCAGCGCCTTTTTCACCATCGCTTCGGCCTCCGGCTTGGTGACCAGATCCGCCGCCGAAGCATGGGAAGCGGCGGCGCACAACAAAGCGGCGCCGGCGGCGAACGAAGCCAGGGTTTTGACGCGTACGAACATGAATCACCTCCAAGAGTGGGTTGAGCCGAATGGCTCGGTACATGCTAGCACGCTGTTGATTTAGCGCAAGCGGGTTCTGCAATTAGCAACATTGCGCGCAAGCCGCCGTCGAAGCCGCGCAACAAATTCGGTTCGTCGCCTCGCCGGCCACGCCTCGCCGGCCGCGCCTCGCCGGCCGCGTTGTTACCCGCGGTGCGGGCAGGCGTCCTTGACGCAGTGGCCGTAGATCGCCAGCGCGTGCTCGGCGATCTCGAAGCCGCGCTCCTTGGCCACCTTGTGCTGGCGGCTTTCGATTTCACTGTCGAAAAATTCCTCGACCCGGCCGCAATCGAGGCACACCAGATGGTCGTGGTGCGAGCCCTCGTTCAATTCGAAGATCGCCTTGCCGGTTTCGAAATGGTTGCGATGCAGCAGGCCGGCCTGCTCGAACTGGGTCAGCACCCGGTACACGGTGGCCAGGCCGACATCCATGTTTTCAGCCAGCAGGATCTTGTAGACGTCTTCGGCCGTCAGGTGGCGCACGCTGCTGTTCTGGAAGATATCCAGAATTTTCAAGCGCGGCAGCGTCGCCTTCAGGCCGCTCGCCTTGAGTTCGGTGGGATTGTTGCTCATGGTTGTTGCTCGTGGTGGTTGGAGGGCGGCGCCAGGTGCGCCGTCAAAGTTGGCTGTCATGATACGCGATTTCCACCATCGGCGCGCCGCGCCGGCCAGCCGGCGGCGCCACCCGAGGCGCGCCATATGAGCTCGCCATATGGCTCGCCATATGCTTGCCGGAAATGTTACATTCCTGTTTGCCGGGCCGTGGCCCGCCGGCCCGTTGTGTTCCACAACCCGCTCCATAAACCGCTCCACAATGCCGGGCGCGGCCGCGCGGCCACACGCGGCGCGGCCGGTGCTTTATCATATAGCGTTTTAGCCGGGAGGCGGCCAGCCTTCCGCCCATCGAACCGAGGTCACTTATGCGCGTCACACAGGCTTTATCGCCATCCTTGCTGCACCGTATTCCATCGCGCGCCGTCGCCGTCGCCGTGGCCGCCGCCGTGCTGTCGCTGTCGGGCTGCGCCGCGCGCAACGAGCTCGGCGAGACCAAGGCCGCCGCCGCCCGCAGCGCGCCGGCGGTGCCGGTCAGCGGCACCCAGGTCACGACCGTGACGACGCTGCAAAAATTCCTCGGCATCTTTTCGCCTTACCGCCCGGTCATCCAGCAGGGCAACTTCATCTCCCAGGAGATGGTGGCCCAGATCAAGCCCGGCATGACGCGCGAGCAGGTGCGCTTCATCCTCGGCACGCCGCTGCTGACCGACCTGTTCCACGCCGAGCGCTGGGATTACCCGTTCCGCCTCGACAAGGGCAACGGCGAAGTCGTCAGCAGCCGGGTGGTGGTGTTCTTCAAGGACGGCAAGGTCGAGCGCTTCGAGGGCGGCAACCTGCCGACCGAGAAGGAATACATCGCCCTGATCGCCGAGCCGGCCAAGGCCGAACCGAAAAAAGACGCGCCCGCGCAGTGATCCACCCAATACTGAAGGAAACCGTATGACTCAATTGAAAATCGCCATTGCCGGCGCCAACGGCCGCATGGGCCGCATGCTGATCGAAGCGATCGAGGCCGCGCCCGACGCGGTGCTGGCCGGCGCCTTAGGCGTGGCCGGCTCGCCCGAAATCGGCCAGGACGCCGCCGCCTTCCTCGGCAAGCCGGCCGGCGTGCCGATCGAATCGGATCTGGCGCGCGGCCTGGCCGGCGCCGACTTCCTGATCGACTTCACCCGCCCGGAAGGCACGCTCAAGCACCTGGAATATTGCGCCGCGCACGGCATCAAGATGATCATCGGCACCACCGGCTTCGACGACGCCGGCAAGGCCGCCATCGCCGCCGCCGCCGAGAAGACCGCCATCGTGTTCGCGCCGAACATGAGCGTCGGCGTCAACGTCACCCTGAAACTGCTCGAGCTGGCCGCCAAGAGCCTGTCCGAGGGCTACGACATCGAAATCATCGAAGCGCACCACCGCCACAAGGTCGACGCGCCGTCCGGCACCGCGCTGAAGATGGGCGAAGTGGTGGCCGAAGCGCTCGGGCGCGACCTGAAGGAGTGCGCCATCTACGGCCGCGAAGGCGTCACCGGCGCGCGCGACCCGTCGACCATCGGCTTCGCCACCATCCGCGGCGGCGACATCATCGGCGACCACACCGTGCTGTTCGCCGGCACCGGCGAGCGCATCGAGATCAGCCACAAGTCGAGCAGCCGCGCCGGCTACGCGCAAGGCTCGCTGCGCGCGGCGCGCTTCCTGGCCGACAAGGCGACCGGCCTGTTCGACATGCCGGACGTGCTGGCGCTCGGCGCCAAAGCCTGAGATGACGCCGGCCCTCGACAATCAATTCAGCCTGGCGCGCTACTGGGAGCAGGGTGACGCCATCGGCCACGCCGTGGCCTGGCTGCTGCTGGCGATGTCGCTGGTGAGCTGGTATCTGATTTTGTCGAAGGGCCTGAGCGCCTGGCGCGTGCGGCGCACCGCCGGCGCGCTCGACACCTTTTGGAACGCGCCCAACCTGAAGGACGGCCTGGCCGCGCTCAAGCTGGCCGACGTCGAATCCGTCTACGCGCCGCTGGCGCTGCTGGGCGCGGCCCAGGTCGCGTTGGACGGCGCGCCGATGCTGTGGGGCGAGCTGACGCCGGGCGAGCAGTTGACGCGCGTGCTGCGCCAGGCGATCCACCGCTCCACCGCGCGCCTGGAAAACGGCCTGACGCTGCTGGCCTCGATCGGCGCCACCGCGCCCTTCGTCGGCCTGCTCGGCACCGTCTGGGGCATCTACCATGCACTGGCGGCGGTCTCGATGGCCGGCGTGGTGCAGATCGACAAAGTGGCCGGTCCGGTCGGCGAGGCCTTGATCATGACCGCCTTCGGCCTGGTGGTGGCGATACCGGCGGTGCTGGCCTACAACGGCCTCAATCGCGCCAATCGCCTGACGCTGGCCGAGCTGGACGCCTTCGCCCACGACCTGCTGGCCTATCTGCGCGACCGCGACATCAGCGGCGAGCGCGTCGCATAAGGAGGCGCGATGAGCTTCGGCGCCTTCAACCCGCACCGCCAGCAGCCTTTGATGGCCGACATCAACGTCACGCCGATGGTCGACGTGATGCTGGTGTTGCTGGTCATTTTCATCCTGTCGGCGCCGCTGTTCACCAACGCCGTCAAGCTCGAACTGCCGAAGGCCCAGGCGGCCGCCGCGCCGAAACCGGCCAGCGCCATCACGCTGTCGATCGACGGCGCCGGCGCCCTGTTCTGGGACGACGCGCCGGTCACCACCGCCGAGCTGGAGGCGCGCCTGACGCAGGCCGCTAGCGAGGCGCCGCAGCCCGAGCTGCAACTGCGCGCCGACAAGGACACCCGCTACGAGGCGGTGGCCCAGGTGATGGCGGCGGCCCAGTCGCGCGGCCTGACCAAGCTCGGTTTTGTGACCGACCCCACACGAAAGAAGAATTGACATGCCCACCGCCCAACTGAACGGCAGCGCCATCGGCGACTGGACCAGCTTCCACGCCCAGTGCCAGGAGGCGCTCGGCTTTCCCGATTTCTACGCCGCCACGATGGACGCCTGGGTCGACTGCCTGAGCTATCTGCGCGACGCGGACGGCATGACGCGCTTTCACCTGAAGCCCGACGAGGTGCTGGAAATCGTGGTGCGGGACGCCGAGGCGATGCGCACCAAGGTGCCCGACATCCTCGAGGAAGTGACCTTCTGCATCGCCGGCATCAACGAGCGCTACGAGGACTACGGCGAGAAGCCGGCCTTGCGCCTGGTGCTGCGCTAGGAGTCTGTCGGACTTAGGCTCGTCGGCTGCAAAAATACCTGGACGGTCCATATTTCGCCGTTTTCTCGGCCAATAGCTCGCTATTGGCACTGCGAAACCGTCAAAATCTGGCCTCGCCCAGCTATTTTTTCGCTT
>JACMLV010000333.1 GCA_014379395.1 Burkholderiaceae bacterium | reverse complement strand
TACGGGGCCCAGTTCTCCGCGCGCGGCACCGGCTTTTACGCCGAAGACCCGGGCGCGACGCACCGCGACAGCGACTGGTCGCGCAAGGACGTGGTGGTGCTGACCAGCGGCGAGGCCGAGGCGCGCCTGGTCAACGACGAGGGCATCCTGGCCAACCGCGCGCTGACCCTGGACGCGACCGGCGACATCCTCGGCCTGTATCTGAGCAAGGCGGCCAAGAGCAACCGCTACGACGCCGAGGACGAGGTCAAGCGCCTGCGGGCGGCGCTGCCCAAGGATTTGTTCACGCAGTTGCCGGTGCACGCCTACATCCTGATGTTTCACCTCGACCTGCACCATTACCTGTGGGTGCATGTGGACGAGATGCGGCCCTACCGCTACCAGCCGGAGTTGAAGAAAAAGCTGATCCTGCCGCGCGAGCAGACCGACCTGATCGACATCCTGACGGCGGAGATGGACGTGCTGATGGACGACATCGTGGCCGGCAAGTCGGGCGGCACGACGGTGCTGTGCGCCGGCCCGCCGGGCGTCGGCAAGACGCTCACGGCGGAAGTCTATTCGGAGATCATCGGGCGCCCGCTGTACCGGGTGCACTCGGGCCAGCTCGGCCTGACGGTGGCGGCGATGGAGGCGGCGCTCAAGGACGTGCTCACGCGCGCCCAGCGCTGGGGCGCGGTGGTGCTGATCGACGAGGCCGACGTCTACATCAAGCGGCGCGACGACAACATCGCGATGAACGCGGTGGTCGGGGTGTTCCTGCGCGTGCTCGAATATTTCAACGGGCTGCTGTTCCTGACCACCAACCGGGTCGACGACATCGACGAGGCGATCGTCTCGCGCTGCATCGCGCTGATCAAGTTCCATCCGCCCGACGCCGAGGCGCGGCGCCGCATCTGGCAGGTGATGACGGCCCAGTTCGCGCTCGAGGTGACGCCGGCGCAGATCGCCGAGCTGGCCGAGCTGTTCCCGGCGGCCAGCGGGCGCGACATCAAGGGCTTGAGCAAGCTGGTGTCCAAGTTCTGCCACCAGAAAAAACTGGCGCCCACGCTCGACGTGTTCAAGCGTTGCTCGGTGTTCCGCGGCATGGACATCGGCGCGCCGCCGGCCGATCCTGGCGATGGGCCGATCAATCACGCACAAGGAATCCGGCCATGAAACTGTATATGACGCCCGGCTCGTGCAGCACAGGCATCCACATCCTGTTGGAGGAGATCGGCGTCGCCTTCGAGGCCTACGTCCTGAACCTGCCGCGCGGCGACAACGCGACGCCGGAATATCTGGCGCTGAACCCGAAGGGCACGATCCCGACGCTGGTGCGCGACGACGGCTCGGTGCTGACCGAGTTCCAGGCGATCGCCTGGTGGCTGGCGCGCAGCGCGCCGAAGGCGAAGCTGTTGCCGGACGGCGCCGAGGGCGAGGCGAGGGTAATCGAGGCGCTCGACTACGTGGTCGGCACGATCCACGGCCAAGGCTTCGCGCGCATCTTCACCACCGACACGTTCACGGCCAATCCGGCCGAGCATGAGAGTGTGAAGGCGCGCGGGCGGGAGATCGTCCTGCGCGGCTTCGCCGTGATGGACGCCATGCTGGCCGGGCGCGACTATGTGGTGGGCAATTTTTCGATCGCCGACGCCGCCCTGTTCTACGTCGAGTTCTGGGCCGACAAGCTCGGTCTCGCGCTGCCGCCGCATTGTCACGCGCATTACCAGCGCATGCTGGCGCGGCCTGTGGTGCGGCAGGTGTTGCGCGAGGAGGGCTATCGGTGAGAGCGGCGCTTTTCAAGACGAAAATATTGATGGTCGTCAAATAATTGCCAACTGGATAATTGCCTCTCGGTATCTTGCTTATAGTCATCGCGGTGTGTCGACTTCGAACGCAGCAACGTTCCTTTCATTGGAGATGAATTTATGCAAGCACGATCTTGGAGCAAGCAATCCCTACTCGCGGCCGCGATCGGCGCCTGCCTGGCCGCGCCGGGGCTGGCCCGTGCGGCCGACGCGCCGCCCTCCTTGCCGGCCTATAACGCCGATCTGAGCCAAACCTCGGTGTCGGGCTTGTCCTCCGGCGCCTTCATGGCGGCGCAGTTCTCGGTCGCCTATTCCAGCCTGGTGGTTGGCGCCGGCGTCGTCGCCGGCGGGCCTTTCTATTGCGCCGGCCAGTTTGGCAACGTGTTCTACGACGTCAACCTGATGACCGCGATGACGGTCTGCATGAATCCGGCGGCCTCGTTCGCCAGCCCGCCCAACGCCCGCACGCTGCTGACCAGCGCCAAGGCTTTCGCCGCGGCCGGCGACATCGATCCGCTCGCCAACTTGAAAAGGCAGAGGATCTACCTTTTCAGCGGCGCCAGGGACACCACCGTGACCACCGTTGTGGTCGACCAGGTCAAGCGTTTTTACGGGCTGGCCGGGGTGCCCGGCGCGCAGATCGCCTATGTGAACAACCTGCCCGCCGGCCACGCGCTGGTCACGGACAAGCAAGCCGACCAGGCTTGCGCGCTGACGGCCACGCCGTACATCAACGATTGCCACGTCCCGCAAGCGCAAAACATCCTCGAGCACATCTATGGGCCGCTCAATCCGAAGTCGAGCACCCTGGGCGGGCAGATCGTGGCGTTCGACCAGGCCAGCTTCCTCGGCGCGAATGCGAGCATGGGCGACACCGCCTACGCCTACGTGCCGGGCGCGTGCGCCAGCCAAAGTTGCCGCGTGCACGTGGCGTTCCATGGCTGCGAGCAAAACGAGAAGGCGGTCGGCGACGCCTTTTACAATGGCGCCGGATATAACGAGGTGGCCGACGCCAACAACATCATCGTGCTGTATCCGCAGGCTGAAACCAGCCTCTTGAATCCGAAGGGGTGCTGGGATTTCTGGGGGTATACCAATCCGCTGACGCCCGACTTTTACAAGAAGACGGCGACGCAGATGGCAAGCGTGAAAGCGATGCTCGATCGCCTCGCCTCCGCGCGCGCGGCGCGGTGAGCCGTTGCCTGTGGTTGTCGTAAGACCCCGTCGTAAGACCCCGTCGTAAGACTCCGTCATAAGACCGTGTCGAAAAATCCGTCGTAAGCCGCCGCCGTACGGTTCCGACCGTAGCACCGAGGCGTCCTCGACCGGCATGCGGGCCAAATCCGTGCACAGTCAGGCGAAGTTGCCGTTGTCCGGTTTGCGACGGCGGGCGAGCAAGCAGAGCAGGACCAGCCCGCTGATCAGCATGCCGTAGGTGGCCGGTTCCGGCACCGCGCTCACCGACAGGTAGGCGCGGAAGTTGCTGATCTCGTGCGGCAAGCCGGCAAACGTGAACTCGGTGCCGGCCGCCAGCGGCTGATCCCAGTGGAACAGCAATTCGCCGAGACCATAATGGATGGCCAGGTAGTTGGTGCTGCCGGAAAGGGTGATCGAGCCGGAAGTGCCCGACAGGTTCTCGCCGACCGACACCAGCGACAAGGAGCCGGGGCCGCTGGTGGGCAGGCCGAACACCGTTTCGATCACCGACTCGATGGAGACCGGATCTTGCGGGCCAATGTTGGCGCCGTCATACACCCAGACCGTGCTGGCCTGGGGCGAATAGGTCACCGTGCTCGAACCGACCGCAAAGCCGGCGGTCGGTGGGTTGGGAACCTCAACCCAGTCCGCAGCCGAAGCGGACAGCGCGGCCGCCATCATGAATAAACCGACCGCCGCTTTTCTTAAATTAAACATAACTCGCTCCTATATGTTTTTTTTAAAACGTGTTTTGAAGCATGGTTCCATTCAATTAATTTGCCATGGCGATAATGTGATGGATTGCATGGCGCCACAGCAATCGCAACGTTTCTCCCGCACGAATGCATAGTCTCAAACCAAAACGCAGGCTCGGCTTTGATAAAGCTTCAGTATTGTCTTGGATTTAATGTTGGAACAATTAACGTCGTGCCCAGACATATTTTCTTTGGCGAAATTGGCAAAGAGGCGGGCGATTGAAACTGGGAATAAATTCCAATTGATGGGCGCGCCTTATCCCGGCGGCAGGTGTGGTGCGCCAAGAGAAGGGGCTGAAATGAAAGGGGGGAGGGCTGCGGAAACTATTTTGCCCAGAGCAGCTTCTCAAACTCCGCGGCGGCAATCGGGCGGGAAAAGAAATAACCCTGCGCGTAATCGCAATTGGCGGCCAGCAGCAAATCGCGCTGCTCCTGGGTTTCCACGCCCTCGGCGATAATCTTCATGCCGAGTTTATGGCCCATGACGATAATCGCCTCGCACAAGGCCAGATCGCGCGCGCTGTGCGGCAGATTGCGCACGAAGCTCTGATCGATTTTCAGATAATCGATGTCGAATTTTTTCAAATAAGATAGCGAGGAATAGCCGGTGCCGAAATCGTCGATCGCCACGTGTATTCCTTGATTGCGGAATTTGACCAGCATATTATCAACCGACGGGTCGGATTCAAGGAAGATGCCCTCGGTGATTTCAATCACGATGCTTTGGTGCGGCACCTCGATTTCCTCCATCAGATCGAGCCAGTTTTTGGCATTGGCGCCATCGTTGAGAAATTGCAGCGGCGATTTGTTCACGCTGATCTGGAAGGCCGGATCGTAGTTGCGCCGCCAGTGGCAGATCATGGCGGCGGCCTCCTGGAAAACCCAGTTGCCGATCTCGACGATCAAGCCGGTTTCCTCCGCCACCGGAATGAATTCGCCCGGACTGACCAGGCCGCGCGCCGGATGCTCCCACCGGATCAGCGCCTCGGCCTTGTGAATGGCGCCGGTGGCCATTTCGACGATCGGCTGGTAGGCGAGCCAGAACTGCTTTTCTTGCAGCGCGACGCGCAAATCATTACTCAGGCCCATGCGCGATTTGGCGCAATTTTCCATCGACCGGGTGAAATGGCAGGCGCGGTTGCGGCCCTGCTGCTTGGCCGCGTACATGGCCTGGTCGGCATTCTTGATCAGGGTTTCGATGTCGTGCGCGTCGTCGGGATAGAGCGTGATGCCGATACTGGCCGAGACATAGGCCTTGTCCACGTTCAGCGTGAATGGCTCGCTCATGGTTTTGAGCAGATTTTTCACGATCCGGTCGACATCGTCGGCGTTTTCCAGATCGTTCAGGATGATGGTGAATTCATCGCCGCCCAGGCGCGCCACGGTGTCCGATTCGCGCACGCAGTGGGTCAGGCGGCGCGCCGCTTCGGTCAGCAAGATATCGCCGTTATCGTGTCCCAGGCTGTCGTTGATTTCCTTGAAGCGATCCAGGTCGATGAACAGCACGGCCAGTTTGCGCCCGTGGCGATGGGCTTTTTTGAGTTCCTGTTCGAGCCGGTCGTGGAACATGCGCCGATTCGGCAAACCGGTGAGGGCGTCGAAATTGGCCTGGTGCCAGATGATCTGTTCGGACTTCTTCTTTTCGGTGATATCGGAGAACAGGGCGATGCGGCGATACGGCGTGCCGTCCTCCTTGAAGGTCGTATTGACGGTCATCCATTTCGGATAGGTTTCACCGTTTTTGCGCTTGTCCCAGATTTCGCCCTGCCAGGCGCCGGTGGCGAGGATGTCGCTCCACATGGCATGAAAAAATTCCGGATCGTGGTGCTGCGAATTCAATAAGCGCGGATTCTGACCTTGGATTTCTTCCAGCGTATAGCCGGTGGTTTTGGTGAAGGCCGGATTGATGGTGATGATGTTGCCCTCGGCGTCGGTCACCATCATCGCTTCGCTGGTGGTCTGATACACCATCGACGCCAGCTGCATTTCCTCCTGCGCGCGCACGACTTCGCTGATGTCGGTGGAAATACCGCACAAGGCGTAAATCTCGCCATCCTTTTTGCGCAGCGGTATCTTCACGCTCCAATACGTGGCTGTGAGGCCAGTGCGCGTGACCGTGTTGGTTTCCTGCAGCCGTATGCTTTCACCGTGATCGAGGACGCGGCGGTCCTCTTGTCGAATGCGGGCGGCCGATGCGGCGTCGAAGAATTTGTCGTCGCCCGAGCCGATGATCTGCTCGAGGTTTGCGTTCCAGAGGTCGCGCACCATCTTATTGGCGAACAGATATTTGCCGTCGCAATCTTTTAAATAAATAAAGGCGCTGACGTTTTCCAAAATCTCGAACAGGCGGTTTTCGCTTTCGATCAGCGCCATCTCGGTTTTCTTGGCGGCGGTGATGTCGTAAAACACCCCGATCATGCCGATCACTTCCTGATCGATATTGCGCAGCGGAACCTTGGAGGTGCGCAGCCATTTCTGCCGGCCGCCGGCCACCGTGATCGGTTCGTCGTAGGCCAGCTTCGGCTTGCCCGACGCGATCACCAGTTCGTCGTCGCTGCGGTAGAGCGGGGCGTTTTCCTTCCACGGGAAATCGGTGTCGAGTTTGCCGATCACGCCGTCCGGGCTGGCCACCCCGGCATCCTTGGCGAAGAACGCATTGCAGCCGAGATAGCGCGAGTCCCTGTCCTTCCAAAACACCCGCAGCGGCATCGTGTCGATCACCGTTTGCAGCATGTAGTGCGACTCGGCCAATTGGCGCTGGGCCTCGCGGTTCGCGCGTCGGCCGCGCAGGAGGCAATGAAAACATAGCCCAGAAAGAGCGCAGACAAGGGCAGCACATATTTGAGCGCGCGGCGCAGCGACGGCTCGCCGATTTCGTAGAGGCTGAACCACTCGTCGTACAGCTTGGCGTAGGCGCCGCTCGACTTGACCAGCGCCAGGCCTTCGTTCAGGGAGGCGAGCAAATCGGCGTCGCCTTTCCTGACGGCGAACGAGAATTTTTGCGTGGCGCCGGCCACCACCGGCAACGCGGTAATGATCGGCAGCTTGATCTGCTCCAGGGTTTGCATGCCGACCAATTTACTGATGAACATGGCGTCGTGCCTGCCCGAGGCCAGCAGGCGCAAGCCGTCGGCGGCGGTCGGCACCAGCACCAGCTTGTCGCCCCAGTTCTGGGCGGCCGCGTATTCGTGGGCGATGTCGGCCTTGACGACGATGACCGATTTGCCGAGCAGGTCGCGTTCGCTGTTAATGCCGCGCGTGCCCTTGCGGATGAAAATGGCGGCGTGAACGGTCACGTGCGGCACGGTGAAGTCGGCGAAGCGGTGGCGCTCGTCGGACTGGGCCAGGTTGATCAGGACGTCGATCTTGCCGTCCTGGAATTCCTGCAACAGCTCGTGGAAGGGTTTGACCCGGATAACGTATTGCAGGCCGGCCTCGTGGGCCACGACTTGCCATAATTTGACGGTGAAGCCGTCGGCCGTTGCGTCGGTGGCGCCGATGGCGAACGGCGGATAATCGAGCTCGCTGCCGACAACCAGCGTTTTTGTCGTAATGCTTTGCGCGCCGGCCGCTTGGGCAAACAAAATTAGCCATGCAAGCGTGAGCAGGCGAATGGGTTTCATTGAGGTCTTGGTAATTTTTATATTTATATAAAGCTTCTTTTCTTTGAAAGAAGCATTAGTCTCCGCCAACTTCTGATGTCGTCGCGACATTCAGTTGCATTCAAACTGTTGCAAGAATGCAGTAATACCTCCTTTTTTGCAATATGGTTTTCTACAATTGCAAGACTAATTCAGCACGGATGTGGCCAGATCGCCGCGATGGGCCATCGTCATTGAGCGGGAAATAAACCTGCGAAAATTTATTATTTTTTATTTATGTTGTCGCATAATTTCTTTTGTTGTTTTCATAATGGCGACGGCTATCCGCCGATCAAAAGGCCGCCATCCAAATCGGTCACAGATCGAGCATCACCTCGAAGCCGCCATAAATCATGCGCTTGCCGTCGAACGGCATCGATTCGGGCTTCATCATCTCGGCCATGCGCGGGTCCTTCATGACCTTGTCGTTGACCTCGTCGCGCCGGGCGCGCGATTCGTAGACGATCCACGAGAACACCACAGTCTCGTCCGGCTCCAGATTGACGGCCTGGGGAAACGAGGTCAGCTTGCCCGGCTTGACGTCCTCGGCGATGCATTCGCAAAATTGCAGCGCGCCGTGCTCGCGCCAGATCGCCCCGCATTTCTCGGCCATCGCCCGGTAGGCATCCACATTATTCTTGGGCAGCGGTAAGACAAAACCATCGACGTAAGCCATGACGTTCTCCTTTCCAGCTTGCTTCATTTAATTGATAAAAACTTCAGCCTGCCTTTTTAATCATCCGGTGCGGCCGCCGCTTTGCGGCTTTTATATAGACCACGACCCGAGTCGAAAAAATCCCCGATGCCTCGCCGGCGCTTCGGCGCGCTTTTCCTGATGAATGGCTGAGACACATCCTGTTACTTTGGTTACCTCGCCTTCCTTGCCCGGCGTCCCAAGTTCGTATGTAATACAGTCATCTTTTGAAGGAGTCCATCATGAACAATCGTTTAATCGTTGCAGCCGGTTTGATGGCGGGTGCGACGTTGATGCTGGCCGCGGCGCCGGCAATGGCGCGGGTCGACGTCGAACTCAATATCGGCGTGCCGACGTATTACGCGCGGCCGGCTCCGGTGTATGCGCCGGCCCCGGTTTATGTGCAGCCGCACCCGACCTATATCCAGCCCCGCCCGGTGTATGTTGAGCGCCAACCGTATTACGTGCAACCGCAACCGTATTACGTCGATCGGCATTATCGGGATGAATGGCGCGAGCGTCATTGGCGCGGCCGGCATGGCCGCGGCTACGACGAGGACCGCGACGGCGTGCCGAACCGCTACGACCGCGACCGCGATGGCGACGGCGTGCCGAACCGCTTCGACCGGCGGCCGGACAATCCCTACCGCTATTAATGGCGCGGCGGCGTTTCCACAGCAGGGGGGGCGGGGCGGGGTTGGTACCCGCGAGGTGTTCGCAATGAGTCAGGCGGAGGAAACGATATGAAATCGAAATTGTTAATCAGTTCGCTGATCGGATCGGCTCTGTTCGCCGCCGCCGGCATGGTTGCGCCGGCCATGGCCCAATACATGGAATACTCGCAAGGCCCGCAGAGCACGCAAAGCACGTATACCCCGATGATCGACCGCGCCCAGCGAGAGATCGACGCGCGCATCGAGCAAGGCGTCGAGTCGGGCCGCATCACACGTGACGAGGCGCAGCGCTTGTATCAGCGTGAGCGCGAGATCGGCGAGCGCGCGAGCCGCTACAAGGCCGACGGTTACGCCTCGGCGGCGGAGCGACAGCAACTGCGCCTGGAGCTGGACGCGCTGCGCGCCGACGTCGAGAGTGCGATTGCCAATCCGCGCGCCGCGGCGTCTTACGAGCGCACGCCCGGCATCGATAGGCGTGAGGCGGCGCTGCGCGAGCGAATCGAGGACGGCGTGCGCGACGGCCGCATCGACGAGCGCGAGGCGCGTCGGCTGTATCGCCTGGAGCGTCGCATCGAGCGCGACGAGCTGCGCGCGAAGGCCGACGGCGTCGTCACGTGGCAAGAGCGGCGCCAGCTGCGGCGCGAACTGGCCGATCTGAACGAGGATCTGGAACGGGCGCTGAACAATTACGACGATGAACGCGATGATCGATATGCCAGATAGGCGCTAGGGTGTTATGCAGACCACCTCGTCTCCGCCCGCCGCGCCGGCCTCGGCCGACCTGTGGGCGGACTTCCACCCGGCTGTGGCGGCCTGGTTCCGGGTGACGTTTGGCGCCGGCCCGACCCGGGCGCAATTGCGCGCCTGGCCGTTGATCCGCGCCCGGCGCCCGACGCTGGTGGCGGCGCCGACCGGATCGGGCAAGACCTTGACCGCGTTTCTGGCCGTGATCGACGAGCTGGTGCGGGAGAGCATGGCCGGCGCGCTGGCCGACGCGACCACGGTGCTGTACGTGTCGCCGTTGAAGGCGCTGTCCAACGATATCCGCATCAATTTGCAGGCGCCGCTGGAAGGCATCGAGCAAGAGTTGGCGCGCATGGGCTTGCCCGCCCACGGCATCCGCACCGCCGTGCGCACCGGCGACACCAGCAACTCCGAGCGCCTCGCCATGCGCCGGCGCGCGCCGCACATCCTGGTGACCACGCCCGAATCGCTGTATGTGCTGCTCGGCTCGGACAGCGGACGCGCCATGCTGGCCGACGTGAGCAGCGTCATCGTCGACGAGATCCACGCGGTCGCGGGCGGCAAGCGCGGCAGCCATCTGGCGCTCAGCCTGGAACGCCTCGACGCGCTGTGCGCAGTGCGCCCGACCCGCATCGGCCTGTCCGCCACGCAAAAGCCGCTCGCCGCGGTGGCGCGCTTTCTGGTCGGGCGCGGCGGCTTTGATGACTGCGCGATCGTCGACGTCGGCCACGTCCGCGCGCGCGACCTGAAAATCGAATTGCCGCCGGCGCCGCTCGAGGCGGTGATGGCGACCGAGGTGTGGGAGCGGGTCTACGACCGCATGGCCGAACTGGCCGCGCAGCATCGCACCACGCTGGTGTTCGTCAACTCGCGCCGCATGGCCGAGCGCGCCGCGCGGCACCTGTCCGAGCGGCTCGGCGACGCTTTAGTGACCGCCCACCACGGCAGCCTGGCCAAGGAATATCGGCTCGACGCCGAGCAGCGCCTCAAGCGCGGCGAGCTGCGCGTGCTGGTCGCCACCGCCTCGCTGGAACTGGGCATCGACATCGGCGACGTCGAGCTGGTCTGCCAGGTCGGCTCGCCGCGCAGCATCGCCGCCTTCTTGCAACGCGTGGGGCGCTCCGGCCACCAGGTCGGCGGGATGCCCAAGGGCCGGCTGTTCCCGACTTCGCGCGACGACTTGATCGAGTGCGCGGCGTTGCTCGACTGCGTGCGGCGCGACGAGCTCGACGCGCTGCGCATCCCGCGCGCGCCGCTCGACGTGCTGGCGCAGCAGATCGTGGCCGAAGTCGCCAACCGGGAATGGAACGAGGACGCCTTGTTCGAGCTGGTGCGCCGTGCCGAGCCGTATGCCGGACTCGCGCGCGAGGATTACGACGCGGTGCTGCGCATGCTGGCCGAGGGCTATGCCGGGCGCAACGGCGTGCGCGCCGCCTACATCCACCGCGACACCGTGGCCGGCGCCTTGCGCGCTCGGCGCGGCGGCAAGCTGACGGCGATCACCTCCGGCGGCACGATTCCCGACAACGCCGACTACGCCGTGCTGCTCGAGCCGCAGGGCCAGCCGATCGGCACCGTCAACGAGGATTTCGCGGTCGAATGCATCGCCGGCGACATCTTCCAGCTCGGCAATATCTCGTATCGCATCCTGCGCGTCGACGCCGGCCGGGTGCGGGTGGTGGACGCGCGCGGCGCCGCGCCGACCATGCCGTTCTGGCTGGGCGAGGCGCCGGAGCGCAGCGATGAACTGTCGGCCGGCG
>JACMLV010000332.1 GCA_014379395.1 Burkholderiaceae bacterium | reverse complement strand
GGCCGGTCACGGTGTATTAAGTCAGGCGCGGCCGGCTAGGCGCGGCCGGCGCGCCAGCCCGCGCCGCCAATTTTCCCTTCGGGAAACGCCGCGACCGTCCGCGCGTCCGGCGCGGCGCGCTATAATGCAAGTCATACCGATTTCATCAAAGCCCGAAATGCAACTGCTCGCCGTCGGCCTGAACCACACCACCGCCCCAGTTTCGCTGCGCGAACAGCTCGCGCTCGCCCCCGACCAGTTGGGTCAGGCGGTCGTTGCGGCGCGTGCCTGGTTCGAGCGCATCGACGCGCGCGGCGGCGACGAGGCGGCGATCCTGTCGACCTGCAACCGCACCGAACTGTACGCGGCCAGCCAGGTGCCCGACCCGCTCGACGCCAGCGCCCATTTCCTGGCCGACTACCACCAGCTCAATTATTCCGAACTGCGTCCGCACCTGTACATGCTGCCGCAGCGCGACGCCGTGCGCCACGCCTTCCGGGTCGCCTCCGGGCTCGATTCGATGGTGCTGGGCGAGCCGCAGATCCTCGGCCAGATGAAGGACGCGGTGCGCCTGGCCGACGCGGCCGGCGGCCTGGGCACCTATCTGCACCAGATGTTCCAGCGCAGCTTCTCGGTCGCCAAGGAAATCCGCAGCACCACCGAGATCGGCGCCCACAGCGTGTCGATGGCGGCGGCCGCCGTGCGCCTGTCGCAGCGCATCTTCGACAAGATCCCCGAACAAAACGTGCTGTTCATCGGCGCCGGCGAAATGATCGAGCTGTGCGTGACCCACTTCGCCGCCCAGAGCCCGCTCAGCGTCACCGTCGCCAACCGCACCATGGAGCGCGGCGAGCAGCTGGCCCACCGCTACGGCGGCAGCGCGATCCGGCTGGCCGACCTGCCCGATCAGCTGGCGCGCTACGACATCATCATCTCCTGCACCGCCTCGTCGCTGCCGCTGATCGGCCTCGGCCTGGTCGAGCGCGCGGTCAAGGCGCGCCGCCACAAGCCGATCTTCATGGTCGACCTGGCCGTGCCGCGCGACATCGAGCCCGAGGTCGCGCGCCTCGACGACGTCTTCCTGTACACCGTCGACGACCTCGGCAAGGTGGTGCAGACCGGCCTGGAGAGCCGCCAGGCGGCGGTGGCGCAGGCCGAGTCGATCATCGAAACCCGGGTGCAGTCGTACATGAGCTGGGTCGACGACCGCGCCATCGTGCCGCTCATCCAAGACCTGCAGGAAACGAGCGAGACGATCCGCATGCAGGAGATGGAGCGCGCGCGCAAGATGCTGGCCAAGGGCGAGGACGTCGACGTCGTGCTCGAGGCGCTGTCCAAGGGCCTGACCGCCAAGTTCCTGCACGGCCCGCGCCAGGCGCTGCACCAGGCCAAGGGCGATGAACGCGCCCATCTGGCCAACCTGCTGCCGCACCTGTTCCGCAACCGCCGTTAGCGTCCCCCGGGCCAGCGCGGCGGGCGCCACGCGCCGACGCCGCCGGCCCTTCCCTCGTCGCACCCGTTTCCTTCCCCTTTCCACCGTCTTTTTCAAGTTCCTATGAAACCATCGATGCTGTCCAAGCTGGATCAACTGGCGAACCGCCTGGTTGAACTCGACGAATTGCTGATGCATCAAGACGCCACGTCGAACATGGACAACTACCGCAAGATGACGCGCGAGCACGCCGAACTGGGGCCGCTGGTGGCGCTCTATCACGGCTACCAGGAGGCCGAGCGCGACATCGCGGCCGCGCAGGACATGCTGGGCGACCCGGACATGAAGGAGTTCGCGCAGGAGGAAATCGAGGCGGCCAAGGCGAACATGGCGCGCCTCGAGCTGGAATTGCAGAAGATGCTGCTGCCCAAGGACGCCAACGACGAGCGCAACATCTTCCTGGAAATCCGCGCCGGCACCGGCGGCGACGAGTCGGCCCTGTTCGCCGGCGACCTGCTGCGCATGTACACCCGGTTCGCCGAGCGCAACCGCTGGCAGGTGGAGGTGGTGTCGTCGTCCGAGTCGGACCTGGGCGGCTACCGCGAGGTGATCGTGCGCCTGGTCGGCAACGGCGCCTATTCGAAGCTCAAGTTCGAGTCCGGCGGGCACCGCGTGCAGCGCGTGCCGGCCACCGAAACCCAGGGCCGCATCCACACCTCGGCCTGCACGGTGGCGGTGATGCCGGAGGCCGACGAGGTCGAGGACGTCAACATCAACCCGGCCGACCTGCGCATCGACACCTACCGCGCCTCGGGCGCCGGCGGCCAGCACATCAACAAGACCGATTCGGCCGTGCGCCTCACCCACCTGCCGACCGGCATCGTGGGCGAATGCCAGGACGACCGCAGCCAGCACAAGAACAAGGCCTCGGCCATGAAGGTGCTGGCCGCGCGCATCAAGGACGTC
>JACMLV010000331.1 GCA_014379395.1 Burkholderiaceae bacterium | reverse complement strand
TGGCGCAACTGGAACAGCGCCTCGGCGTGCGCCTGCTGAACCGCACCACCCGGCGCCTGAGCCTGACGCCGGAAGGCGAGCGCTACCTGGAGGACGGCGACCGCATCCTGCGCGAGATCGAGGCGCTCGAACACTCGCTCGGCGCCAGCCGCGAGCAGCCGCGCGGCCTGCTGCGCGTGAACGCCACCTTCGGCTTCGGCCGCTGCCACCTGTCGCCGGCGATCGCCGACTTCGCGCGCCTGTATCCCGAGGTCGAGGTGATGTTGCAACTGACCGACCAGCCACTCGACCTGACCGCGCACGCGATGGACGTCGGCGTCCGCTTCGGCGCGCCGCCGGACGCGCGCATTCTGGTGCGCAAGATCGCGGCCAACCGGCGCCTGCTCGCCGCCGCGCCGCACTATCTGACGTCGCACGGCGCGCCGGCCTCGCCGCGCGAATTGCAGGCGCATCAATGCATCGTGATCCGGGAAAACAACAGCGCCTTCAACAACTGGCAGCTGTCCGACGGCAAGCAGCAGGAGATGGTGAAGGTCGGCGGACGCCTGAGCACGAACCACGGCGAAGTCGCGGTCGACTGGGCGCTGGCCGGCTTCGGCGTCGTGCTGCGCTCGGAATGGGATCTGGCCGCGTATCTGCGCTCGGGCGAGCTGAGCCGGGTGCTGGCGCCTTGGGAAGGCGGATCGCTGGGCGGAGCGGCTGCTGGGGCGGTGGTTGGCGGGGCCGTTGGCGGGGCCGACATCCACGCCGTGTATCCGCAGCGGCATCACCTGTCGGCCAAGGTGCGCGTGTTCCTCGATTTCCTGACGCAACGCTTTGCGCAACATCGCGGCGACAGTTCGGCGTCTTGGTGAAAGCGCTCCGCCGATTCAGGTGCAATCGGGCCCCCTGAGCGCGTCAAAACGCCAGTTGATCGTCGCCGAAACGACCGCCTCGCGCGCGAACGGCATGCTGCTGTTTGGCGCGCGCTGATTTATTCAACGCGGTTTAAGCATCAGACCGCCGACGCAACGCCAGCGGCCTCGCCGGGTCAAAACCGGCCCGATCCGCGTCGGCGGCATCACGGTTATAATCTTCGGCCCAGCCTGTTTCACCCACCGCAACCGCTCGCCCCCCTTCATGACCGTCATCCCCCCGCTCGAACCGCACGTCGTCTTCCTCATCGCCGCGGCCGGCTTCGTCGCCGGGGTGCAGAACGCGCTGGCCGGCGGCGGCTCCTTCATCACGTTCCCTGCGCTGCTGCTGGCCGGACTCAATCCGCTGGCCGCCAACATCACCTCGACCGTCGCCATGTTCCCCAGCCAGCTCACCTCGGCCGTGGCCGGACACAAGCTGGTCGACGACGTCGGGCCGCTCAGCTTCAAGCGGATCTTCCTCATCAGCGCCATCGGCGGCGTGCTCGGCGCGCTGCTGCTCCTGAGCACTCCGCCGACCTTCTTCGCCAAGGTGGTGCCGTGGCTGGTGCTGTTCGCCACCAGCGTGTTCGCCTGGGGCACCTTCCGCAAAAAGCCGCTGCACGCGGTCAGCGCGATGCCGCTGCCGGTGCTGGTCGGGGTGCAAAGCTGCATCGCCGTGTACGGCGGCTACTTCGGCGGCGGGATCGGCTTCCTGATGCTCGCCGCGCTCACCATCGCCGGCATGAAGGTGCGCGCCGCGACCGCCACCAAGAACGTGCTGGCGGCGACGATGAACGCGGCGGCAACCTTGATTTTTGCTTTTTCCAGCCTGATCAGCTGGCCGGCCGCGTTCGCGCTGGCGGCCGGCGGCATCGGCGGCGGCGTCTGCGGCGCCTGGCTGATCCATCGCCTGCCCGAGCGCATCATGCGCGGCTTCGTGGTGCTGATCGGCGCATTGCTGACGGTATGGATGTTCGTGCGGCAGGGCTAGTGGGGGCTGGGAGTGGTGCGGAGCTGCCGCGAGTTGTCACGAATACTGCCGGATGCTAGGAGGCTGTCGGACTTAGGGAGTCGAAGCGAAAAAATAGCTGGGCGAGGCCAGATTTTGACGGTTTCGCAGTGCCAATAGCGAGCTATTGGCCGAGAAAACGGCGAAATATGGACCGCCCAGGTATTTTTGCCGCCGCCGAGCCTAAGTCCGACAGACACCTAGTGTTCTGAGTTGCAGATTCGTTGACTAAATAT
>JACMLV010000330.1 GCA_014379395.1 Burkholderiaceae bacterium | reverse complement strand
TGCAACGCCAGCAAAAGGGCGCCGGCGGCGAGGCCGCGGCCAACCATTCTTTGCTGGCGGCGGCGCCGCCGGCGCGCCGGGCGCTCGGGGAGTTCGATCATGTTGCGTCCCCTTTGTCTGGAAGGTTCATCAGACGCGCGCGCCGTCCGCCGACTGCCGCTGCGGCCGGTGGCGAAACCGCCACCGGTGCGCCGATTTTCCATGCTAGCATAGCCGGCTGGAATTGGTTGCCATTGTGTATTACAAACACCGGGAGGCCGGCAGTTCTGCACCACAACGACAGATTTGAACCTCTCTGGATTCGGCTTCATATGCAACAACAATCCGACGACGGCGCGCCGCCCCGTCCCGGCCAGGCGGGGACGGGCCCGGACGGGCCGACCATTCTGATCGTGGACGACACCCCCGCCAACCTCGGCGTGCTGGTCGACTATCTGGAAGACTACGGCTTTCAGGTGGTGGTGGCGCAGGACGGCGCCGAAGGCTTGCAGCGCGCCCAGTACATCCTGCCCGACCTGATTTTGCTCGACGTGATGATGCCCTGCATGGATGGCTTCGAAACCTGCCGCCGCCTCAAGGCGCTCGACGCGGCCCAGGCGATCCCGGTGATGTTCATGACCGCGCTCACCGAGACGCGCGACAAGCTGGCCGCCTTCGCGGCGGGCGGCGTCGATTATGTGACCAAGCCGTTCCAGATCGAAGAGGTGCTCGCACGCATCCACACCATCTGGCGCTGCGGACGCCGCAGGTGCGCCTGACGGCGCAAAATCAAGCCTTGCAGCGCTGTGCAAGGCCTACGGCGTGATCCCAAACATCGTCTGCAAGCCGCTGGAATTGAACCCGGTGTTCTTGAATCTACTGCTCAACGCCGCCCATGCGATCGAACAACAGGGCGAGATCCGCATCGCCACCGGCGGCGGCGACGGCGTCTGGGTCGAGATCGCCGACACCGGCTGCGGCATCGCGCCGGCGCACCTGGCGCGCATCTTCGATCCCTTCTTCACCACCAAGCCGGTCGGACAGGGAGCCGGCCTCGGCCTTTCCCTGTCGTATGCCACGCTCAAGCGGCATGGCGGCCGGATCGACGTGCGCAGCACGCCCGGGCGCGGGCAGCACCTTCCGCATCCACCTGCCGCTGCGCGCGGAACCGGCCGGGCCCGACCCGGCCGCCTCCTATTTCACTTTCAGGCCGTTCTTCACTTCCGTCACGCCCTCGACGCTGCGCGCCACCCGCACCGCCTTGTCCACCTCTTTCTGCGAATTGACGAAGCCGCTCAGCATGACGACCCCCTTGACGGTTTCGACATGCACGTCCATCGCCGCCACCTCGGGATCGCGCGCCATGTCGGCCTTGATCTTGGTGGTGATGACCGAATCGGCGACCACATTCCCGGTTGAGCGGGCGGTGTCGGCGGCGACATCCTTGGCTTTTTCGGCCGTGTTGCCGACCGCATTGCCGGCCCGCTCAGTCGTGTTGGCGACGCTGCCGCGGGTCGTGTCGCCCTTGTTGCGGCCCAGGCAGGCGGTTTTCGCCGACGCCTCCAGCCTGTCGCAATCTTCCACATTGGCCGCCGTGGCACTGCTGCGCCCGCTGCGCGCGTCGGCCAGCGCCGCCGTCTGGGTCGCCTTGGCGTCGCGCTGGCAGGTGCTGCGGTCGTTGCCGGT
>JACMLV010000329.1 GCA_014379395.1 Burkholderiaceae bacterium | reverse complement strand
TGTGGCCGCGTCGCCAACCACCACGGAGCAAGCAGTCCGTTTAGCATGGGCCCTGCGGCCCATACCCCGCCACTTTGGCGACTCCCCCGGGCTGTCGCGTTGGCGCGGTGTGCCCGCAAACAGGAAAAAAGCACTTTTTACAAAGAATCGTTGACAGGTCAATACATATCAGGGTGGGCACGGCCGTACCGTGCCCACGCTGTCGTGCATCCGCGTGGGCACGGTACGGCCGTGCCTCGGCGGCCCCGCCCACCCTACCAATTCGAGACTGCGCGGCTTAACTGAACGGCTTACCCGCCCGGCTATTCATTCGCTTCGACTCTCTCAGCCCGGCCTACTCCCCGGGCCTTCACGCGCTTAACGGGGACACAGCCCCCAAAAAAAATGCCGCCCGGCTTACACCGGGCGGCATGGGCGCGAAGGCGCGTTTTTTACGCCCTCAGTCGCCCGAGGTGTAGGTGTAGGAGCGCTTGCGGCGCGAGCTGATGGTGGGGCGGATCTTCTGCGGGCTGATCGAGACGCTCGCGCTGCCGTCCTTTTGCACCGCGCCGATCACCACCGTCACCACCTTGCCATCGACCGGCACGCCGGTGGCCAGCACTGGCGAGGGCGGCAAGCCGCCGCCGACGAATTGCGACGAGCGCGCGCCGCCGCAGTTCGCGCCTTCCTTGCCGATCGCGCCCGAGGCGTTGAGCAGGTTGACCCAGTAGCCGCGCGCGGTGCCCAGCGGCGTCGAGCAGGTGCCCACCGCCGGCTCGACCGGCTGGTTGGTGCTGAAGGTCACCATGCCGCCGGCGATCAGGGCGCTGGTGACGACTTGCTCGCCGCGCGCCAGATCCATGTACCAGCCGTTCAGGGTCGACGTCGGCAGCACCTGCGCGGTGGTGCAGGTGGTGGTGCCGGAGTAGTTTTCCAGCGCGTCCAGGTCGCGCTCGGCGGCCACGCTCAGGTCGTCCTTGTAGACGTAGAAGCGGTTCGTCACGTTGGCGTACGGATACTGGCTGAGCAGCGGATGCTCGCGGTCGCCGCTGCCGATGGCCAGGTAGACCTTGCCCTGCAACGCCAGCAGCGCCGGCGCGAACAGGAATTTGCGGCCGCCGCCGTTGGTGTAGGCGACCCTGCGGCTGGTCCAGGCGGCCTCGGCCAGGGCGACGCCGCCGGCGGCGAAGTCGACCCGGTACAGGTTGCCGCCGGTGTCGGCCGCGTAGGCGTAGTCGGGCATGGTGTCGTTGTCGGTGTCGACCAGGGCCACGTCGGCCGCCACCGCGCGGGTGGTGGCGAACGAGCGGATCACGGCGCCGGTGTCGGCGTTGAGGACGTAGATCACGCCGCCCTTGGTGCTGCCGCAGCCCGGGCTGGCGCTGTCCTGGTCTTCGCAGGCGTCATAGCCGCCGCCCACCACCAGCACCGGGGCGGTGGTGGAATAGCCCTTGATGAAGGCCGCCGCCGGCGTCGACCAGGTCTGGCCGATGCCGCTCATGCCGTCGCTGCAGCCGGTGTCGCCGATCAGCTCGGGGCAGCCCTTGCCCCATTTCAGCGCCGGCGCGCTCGGCGAGCTGACGTCGAAGCTGTAGAGCATGCGCCCGCCGCGCCGCATGGTCGGGTAGATCCAGACCCGGGTGGCGGCGCTGTTGATGGCGGCGTTCTGGTAGACCCCGGTCGAGCCGTCGAAGAAATAATCCTTCGGCGTGGTGACGCTGCCGGAGGCCGCGTTCGGATAGCGCACCAGCGGCGTGTTGTCCTTCAGGCGCGCCAGGCGCGAGAAGAATTCCGGCGCCACGAACGACCAGCGCTCCTGGCCGGTGCTCGCGTTGACCGCGCGGAAGGTGCCGTCGTTGGCGCCGTAGTAGACGGTCACGCCGAGGTCTTCGCCGTAATTGAGCGGCAGCGGGCGCGAGTGGATCACGTCGCCGTGCAGCGAGGGCCGCGTGGTGTCGAGCGAGAGGGTGCCTTTTTCGTTGTTGACGTCGGCGCCCCGGATGAACTCGACCAGATCGCTGGCCAGGCCCGAGCTGGCGACGCTGAACGGCGTCAGCGCGCCGCTGGCGGCGGTGTACATGGTGCGGTTGACGGCGTGGCTGCTGCCGCCGACGGCGTTGCCTTCGCGCAGGATCTGGGCGACCCCGCCTTTTTCCACCAGCGGCCCGTCGGGCGTGTCGGAATACGGGCTCGTGCTCGGGTACAGCGTGCAGGTGCCGGCCGGATCGGGGCTGATCCCCATCCCGCCCCAGTAGGCGCCGCTGTCGTGGGTCCAGTAGCTGATCGCGCACGGCGCCAGGAAGCCGGTCTCGTTGTTGATCGCGTTCTTGCCGTTGACGTCGCCCAGCTCGGTGCCGCCGGCGCCGTTGATCAGCTGAAAGCGCTTGAGGTTGCCGAACCAGCGCGGCGCGGCGTACTGGTCGGGGCGGAACATGCCGATGAAGACCGCGTTCTCGTTTTGCGAGCGGTTGGTCGCGTTGACCGGCAGGCTGGTCGAGGCGAAGCTGGCGTTGATGGCCTGGATCTCGCTGATGATCTGGCCCAGCGCGTCGACGATGGCCTGCTCGTTCTTGGCGGCGAAGTACTTGCCGCCGCCGGCCTTGGCCATGCTCATCAACAGCGCCGTGTGTTCGGCGTTGGGCTGCTTGTTGTAGACGTCGATGGTGTAGGTGGTGACCGAGGGCTTGATGGTGGTGCCGGGCACCGGGATGCCCTTGTCGTGCATGAAGCGGGCCCACTCGTCGGCGTTGCGCGGGCCGGTGTCGGTACTGGTGCTGCCGCTCGGCACGTCGGTCAGCACGGTGTTGGTGCCGATCACGCTGTAGACGCTGGTGCCCGACGGGCAGCTGGCCAGGGTCGGGCTGCTCGGCAGGTTGTTGTAGGTGCAGCTGACGTCGCTGCCGGTGCAGGAGGCGGAATAATCGCCGGTGCTGGCCGGCGCGCCGGCGTGGCACTGCGAGGTGTAGCCGAGCGTGTTCTGGGTGGTGACGGCCGGCGTGATGGCGCTGTTGACGGTGGTCGGGGTGGCCGTCTGGGTGACCGTGTACTGCTGCTTGAGGGTGGCGGTCTGGGTGACGTTGACGCGGAAGCGGTTGGTGCCGCCCGAATTGTTGCAGCCGCCGCCGCCGTTCGACACGCCCGAGTAGGTGCAGGTCGCGTTGGACGGGCAGGACAGGCCGCCGCGGTCGGTGCTGGTGAGCGGATTCCAGTAGCCGGCGGTAGAGCCGATGCCGACGTAGCAGCCGGACCCGCCGTCGTTGCCGGACTGCGAGGTGATCGAGCTGCTGGTGGTCGGTGGCGTGACGACGATCGCCGCCCCGGTCGCGTAGCTGCAGGCGTAGGTGGTGTCGGCGGTGTTGCCGCCGCTGGTGACGGAGGTGGCGGCCGGGCAGGTCAGGGCGCCGTGGTCGCCCGCCGCGGTGGCCG
>JACMLV010000328.1 GCA_014379395.1 Burkholderiaceae bacterium | reverse complement strand
TGTCGTAGCTGGCCATGTGGCGCAGGCGCTGCGCGGCCAGCAAGCGTTCGCTGATGTCGCGCGCCACCGCGATCAGGGTGTGCGTGCCGCCGGCTTCCTGCACCTGCCACGAGGTTTCGACCGGCACCGGCACATGGTCGGCGCGCAGCAGTTCGGCTTCGACCATGTCGGGTTTGAGCCCGATCGCGGACGGCGCCAGCGCCAGCATTTCGGCATGCGTGTAGTGCAGCATGCGGCAGGCGCCGTCGTTGACGTCGGCCAGCGCCAGGCTGTCGGCGTCGATCAGGAAGATGGCGTCGGCGGTGGCGTCCATCGCGCTGCGAAAGCGCTGCAAGGTGGCGGTGCGCTGGCGCACGGTCTGCTCGAGCAGCGCGTTGTAGTTCTTGGCCGCGTTGTGCATCAGGCGCACTTCGAGCAGGTTGTGGATGCGGGTCAAGACCTCGAGCGGATCGAAGGGCTTGCTGACGAAGTCGCGCGCGCCGGCCTCGAGCGCGGCGAGCTTCTTGTCCGGGTCGGCGGTGACGACCAGCACCGGCAGGTAGGCGCCCGCCTCCAGCGGCTGCAGCGCCTGCATCACCTCGAAGCCGCTCATGCCCGGCATGTGCAGGTCGAGGATGATCAGGTCGTAGCAGTGCGCGCGGTGCAGCCCGGCCACCTGGCGCGGGTCGGTGGTGCTGCTGACGGCGAGGTAGCCGGTGTTGGCCAGCAGGTATTCGAGCAGCTGCACGTTGACGGCTTGATCGTCGACGACCAGGATCTTGGCGTGATGGATGTCGGACTGGCTGATCATGTCAGCGGCCCCGGCCGGCGCGCGGCGATCCGATAGCAAGGGCTGGCGACATCGGTTTTCCTCGAAAAGCTGGGTTGGCGACGCGGGAAAGGGGCGGACAAATGGATTCGTGTTGGAAATAAGTGTACCTGCTTTGTCGATTCGACGGCATTTTTTTGCGACGGCGCAAAACGGGCGCGCCGCCCTTGGCGGTTTTTTTGAATTACCCGGGGCCATCGAAGCGCAAGGCACGCTAGAATCACAGCAAGGAGTGTTGCGCGTTGATTGAGAAGAGCGCGACACTCCGACCAGGGCCGCCCGAGCGTTGCGCCGCGCAGGCCCGCAACCCCGATTTATTGATCGCATATCTAGTGTTTAGGAGAAAACATGACAACCAACATCCTCGAATTGGCGGCCCAGGTGGGTAGCGCACTGCAAGAGAAAGGATTGCTCCTGACCACGGCCGAATCGTGCACCGGCGGCGGCATCGGCCAGGCCATCACGGAAATCGCCGGCTCGACCGGCTGGTACGACTGCGGCTTCATCGCCTACTCGAACGCCTCGAAGACCGAGCTGCTCGAGGTGCCGGCCGCGCTGATCGCCCAGATGGGCACCGTCAGCGAGGAAGTCGCCGCCGCGATGGCCACCGGCGCGCTGGCCAACAGCAACGCCCACGTCGCCGTCTCGACCACCGGCATCGCCGGCCCGACCGGCGCCGTGCCGGGCAAACCGGTCGGCACCGTCTGCTTCGGCTGGGCCCGCGGCGACAACGTCCACACCGAGCGCCTGGTGTTCGCCGGCGACCGCCAGGCGGTGCGCGAGCAAACCGTCGCGCACGCGCTGCAAGGCTTGCTGCGCTTTGTGAACTGAGGCCCCGCCTGTGAAGTAAAGCGGTTCCCCCGCCGCCGTCCCGCCCGGGAGGGCGGCGGGGGAACC
>JACMLV010000327.1 GCA_014379395.1 Burkholderiaceae bacterium | reverse complement strand
AGCATGCGCGCGGCGAGCCGCGGCGTGGTTCCGGTGTCGGCCCCGACGCCGGCGCCGGCGCCGCCGCACGCGGCGCGCATTTCAGCTGTCGTCTTCAATCGGATTGGGCAGCTTTTCGACCAGCAGCACGTGGATCTGGCGCGCGTCGGCGCGCAGCACCTCGAAGCGCATCTGGTCGAGGTCGAACACGTCGCCCTTGTGCGGCATGCGGCCCAGGTGGTTGGCGACCAGGCCGCCGATGGTGTCGACGTCGTCGTCGGGCAGGGCGCAGCCGAGTTCGTCGTTGAACTGGCCGATCTCGGTCAGCGCCTTGATGCGCCAGCGCGGACCGTGCACGCCCTCCTTGATCGACAGGATGTTGTCCTCTTCCTCGTCGAAGTCGTATTCGTCCTCGATGTCGCCGACGATCTGCTCGAGCACGTCCTCGATGGTGATCAGGCCGGCCACGCCGCTGTATTCGTCGACCACGATGGCCATGTGGTTGTGGTTGGCGCGGAAGTCGCGCAGCAGCACGTTCAGGCGCTTCGATTCGGGGATGAAGATGGCCGGGCGCAGCATGTCGCGCACGTCGAACGATTCCTCGGCGTAGTAGCGCAGCAGGTCTTTGGCCAGCAGGATGCCGATCACCTTGTCGCGCTCGCCCTCGATGGCGGGAAAGCGCGAGTGCGCGGTCGACAGTACGATCGGCAGCCATTCCTCGATCGGCTTGCCGATGTCGATCACGTCCATTTGCGAGCGCGGCACCATGATGTCGCGCGCGGACAGGTCGGAGACCTGGAACACGCCTTCGATCATCGACAGCGCGTCGGCGTCGATCAGGTTGCGCTCGTGCGCGTCGTGCAGCACTTCGAGCAGTTCGGCGCGGTTTTCCGGCTCGGGGGAAATCAGTGCGGTCAGGCGTTCAAACAGTGACCGGTGGGGTTTGGCGTCAGTTCTGACGCCACTAGGGTGCTCTTGCATAGGAGGCGTGAGCCGGTTGTTGCGGAGCGCATAGGATACACCAAAAGGCCGGGCGCCTTGATTTTCGTCGACCCCGGCCCCCCGGCAAGCCGCTTACCTGGCCTCGCTCAAATACGGGTCGGCCACGCCGAGGCGCGCCAGGATTTCGCTCTCCAAGCCCTCCATCTCGGCCGCCTCGGTGTCGTCGTCGTGGTCGTAGCCCTGCGCGTGCAGCACGCCGTGCACGACCAGGTGCGCCGCGTGCGCCTCGACGCTCTTGTTCTGCTGCGCCGCCTCGGCCTCCAGCACGTCGGTGCACAGCACGATGTCGGCCTGGGTCGGGGCGTCGTCGGCCGGCTGCTCGCCCTCGTTGTAGGCGAAGGTCAGCACGTTGGTGGCGTAGTCCTTGCCGCGGTAGTCGCGGTTCAGGGTGCGGCCTTCTTCGGCGTCGACGAAGCGGATCGTCAGTTCGGCCGGCGCGCACAGGGCGGCCTTGACCCAGCGCCGGATCTTCGGCCGCGTCAGGCTCTCTTGCAACCGGGCGTCGGGATATTGGACCGACAGGGACAGCTTATTTTTTTCGGACATTTTTACTTGGGGCGGAGGTGAGTAGGGAAGCCGCTTCCGGCGCCAGCGACTGCGCCGTTTCGTAGGCGTCGACGATGCGTGCGACCAGCGGGTGGCGCACCACGTCGGCGCTGCTGAACTGGGTGAAGGCGATGCCGCGCACCTCCTTGAGCACCTGGACCGCGTCGATCAGGCCGCTCTTCTGGCTCTTTTGCAGGTCGACCTGGGTCACGTCGCCGGTGATCACGGCCTTGCTGCCGAAGCCGATCCGGGTCAGGAACATCTTCATCTGCTCGACCGTCGTGTTCTGCGCCTCGTCGAGGATGACGAAGGCGTGGTTCAGCGTGCGCCCGCGCATGTAGGCCAGCGGCGCGATCTCGATCACCTGCTTCTCGAACAGCTTCTGGGTGCGGTCGAAGCCGAGCAGGTCGTACAGCGCGTCGTACAGCGGGCGCAGGTAGGGATCGACCTTCTGCGCCAGGTCGCCCGGCAGGAAGCCGAGCCGCTCGCCGGCCTCGACCGCCGGACGGGTCAGGATGATGCGCTTGACGGCGTCGCGCTCGAGCGCGTCGACCGCGCAGGCCACCGCCAGGTAGGTCTTGCCGGTGCCGGCCGGGCCGACGCCGAAGCTGATGTCGTGTTCGAGGATGTGGCGCAGGTAGGCGATCTGGTGCGGGGTGCGTCCGCGCAGGTCGCTGCGGCGGGTTTTCAGCACCGGGCTGGCGACGTCCGGCTCGGCTCCCATCGGCGCGACCGGGTCCGCGCCGGCGGCGACGGCGGACAGGCCGGCGCGCTGCTCGACCAGGGCCAGTTGCACCTCTTCGAGCGGCACCACCTTGTTGGCGATGGCGTAGAAGCGCTCGAGGATCTCGATGGCGCGCTCGGCGTTGTGGCCGCCGACGATGAAGCGCTCGCCGCGGCGGAAGATGGTGACGTCGAGCGCGGCCGAAATCTGGCGCAGGTTCTCGTCGAGCGGGCCGCACAGATGGGCCAGCCGGTGGTTGTCGAGCGGCTCGGGGACGAAGTAGTGCGGCTGGATCGGGGCTTTGGTTTTCAACTGGCTCTTTACTTTGCTGATGCGTGGACGTTTATGCGCGGGCCGGCAGCTCGCCGCGCAGGGTGTAGTTCAGGCTGTCGGTGATGCGCACTTCGAGCAGCCGGCCGATCAGGGCGTGGCCGGCCGGGCCGGCGGCGAAGTTGACGACGCGGTTGTTCTCGGTGCGCCCCTGCAGCTCGGCGGCGTCCTTCTTCGAGGCGCCCTCGACCAGGATGCGCTGCAGCGTGCCGACCATGGCCGCGCTGATGGCGCGGTTGTTGGCGTCGATGGCGGCCTGCAGTCTTTGCAGGCGGGCCAGCTTGACCTCGTGCGGCGTGTCGTCGGCGAGGTTGGCCGCCGGGGTGCCGGGGCGGGCGCTGAAGATGAAGCTGTAGCTGTTGTCGAAGCCGACGTCTCGCACCAGTTTGAGCATCGCCTCGAAGTCGGCCTCGGTCTCGCCGGGGAAGCCGACGATGAAGTCCGACGAGATCGACATGTTCGGCCGCACCGCGCGGATGCGGCGGATGATCGACTTGTATTCGAGCGCGGTGTAGCCGCGCTTCATGGCGCCGAGGATCTTGTCGCTGCCGTGCTGGGCCGGCAGGTACAGGTGGTCGACCAGTTTCGGGATGGCCGCGTAGGCCGCGATCAGGCGCGCCGTGAATTCCTTCGGGTGGCTGGTGACGAAGCGGATGCGCTCGATGCCGGGGATCTCGGCCACGTATTCGAGCAGCAGCGCGAAGTCGGCCTGCTCGCCGTCGAGCTCGCCGCGGTAGGCGTTCACGTTCTGGCCCAGGAGGGTGATTTCGCGCACGCCCTGGGCGGCCAGTCCGGCCACCTCGGTCAGCACGTCCTCGAAGCGGCGCGAGACTTCCTCGCCGCGCGTGTAGGGCACCACGCAGTAGCTGCAATACTTGCTGCAGCCTTCCATGATCGACACGAACGCCGAGGCGCCGTCGACCTTGGCCGGCGGCAGGTGGTCGAATTTTTCGATTTCCGGGAAGCTGATGTCGACCTGCGGGACGCCGCTGCTGCGCCGCGTTTCGATCATCTGCGGCAGGCGGTGCAGGGTTTGCGGGCCGAACACCAGGTCGACGTAGGGCGCGCGCTTGACGATGGCGGCGCCCTCCTGCGAGGCGACGCAGCCGCCGACGCCGATCACCAGGCCGGGCCGGGCCAGCTTCAGCTCGCGCAGGCGGCCCAAGTCGGAAAACACTTTTTCCTGGGCCTTTTCGCGCACCGAGCAGGTGTTGAGCAGGATCACGTCGGCGTCTTCCGGCCGCTCGGTGCGGACCAGGCCGTCGGTCGCGCCGAGCAGGTCGGCCATCTTGTCCGAGTCGTACTCGTTCATCTGGCAACCGAAAGTTTTGATGAATACTTTTTTCTGCATGGGGAAATTCTGTGTGGGGGCGGGTGGCCGCGGCGCCGT
>JACMLV010000326.1 GCA_014379395.1 Burkholderiaceae bacterium | reverse complement strand
GGCTTCGCCGGAGGCGAGCAGGACGAACCACTGCGCCGCCTGTTCCGCGCCCGAGGGCGCGGCGATGGTGTCGGGCCGTGACGGGCGCATCAGGGCCGGTCGATGCGCATGCAGTGGGTGATCGCCTGCAGCATGTATTTCTTGACCATGCTCAGGGAGACGTTCAAGCGCCCGGCGATCTCGGCGTAGCGCAGGCCTTCGAGTTGCGACAGCAGGAACGCCTGGCGCGCCTTGGGCGGCAGGCCGTCGAGCAGGGCGTCGATTTCAAGCAGGGTTTCGACGACCAGGGCGCGCGCCTCCGGGCCGGGGCTAAATGATTCGCGCCGCCAGGCCAGGGCGTCGAGGTAGGCGCGCTCGAGCGCCTGGCGCCGCAGCTGGTTCACCATCAGCCCGTGGGCGACGGTGCTCAGGAAGGCGCGCGGTTCGCGCAATTCATGCGTCGGCGGCGCGTGCAGCACGCGCGCGAAGGTGTCGTGGGCCAGATCGGCCGCGTTGTGGGCGCAGCCGAGTTTTTTGCGCAGCCAGCCGAAGAGCCAGGTGTGGTGGCTCTGATACAGGTCGGTGACAAGATCGGCGGAAAGTGCGGCGCGCAAGGGCAGCTCCAGAAAATACGAACGCGGTATCTGGCTGGCTGTCCGCGTGGGCGGCCTGGCTGGCGACGACTATTAAGAATGATTCTCATTATCACGCATTGGGCGAACGCCGTCAATCGCCCGTTGCCGTTCGCGCGGCGCTCAGGCCAGCGCCTTCTCGCTCCACAGCAGCTGCTCGAAGGCCTCGGCCGGCACCGGGCGCGAATACAGATAGCCCTGCGCGTAGTCGCAGCCGGCTTGCGCCAGCAAGTCGCGCTGGGCGGCCGTCTCGACCCCTTCGGCGATGACCTTGATGCCGAGCTTGTGCGCCATCACGATGATGCCTTCGCACAGCGCCATGTCCTCCGAGTCGGCGCTCAGGTTGCGCACGAAGGACTGGTCGATCTTCAGGTAGTCGATGTCGAATTTCTTCAGGTACGACAGCGACGAGTAGCCGGTGCCGAAGTCGTCCAGCGAAACCTGCACGCCGGCGTCGCGAAAGCCCAGCAGGTGGTCGCTGACGATGCCGCTGGCCTCCATCAGCAGGCCCTCGGTGATCTCGACCACGATGCTTTGTCCCGGCAGGCCGACCCGCCCCAGGTGGTCGACCCACGGCGCGTGGCTGCTGCCCTCGCTGCGGAACTGCACCGGCGACTTGTTCACGCTGATCTGGAACTGCTCGCAATACAGGGCGCGCCATTTCTCGACCTGGCGCACGACCTCGTAAAACACCCAGTCGCCGATCGGGACGATCATGCCGGTGTCCTCGGCGATGGGGATGAATTCGGCCGGGCTGACCAGGCCGCGGCTCGGGTGCTGCCAGCGGATCAGCGCCTCGGCCTTGTGCACCGCGCCGCTGGCCAGCTCGACGATGGGCTGGTAGAACACGCGGAACTGCTGCCCGGCCAGCGCGCCGCGCAAATCGTTGGTCAGGCGCATGCGCGCCTGCGCCAGCTCCTGCATCGAGGCGGTGAAATAACTGTAGCGGTTGCGGCCCTGGCTCTTGGCGGCGTACATGGCCTGGTCGGCGTGCTTGAGCAGCGCGTCCATGTCGGTCGCGTCCTCCGGGTAGAAGGTGACGCCGATGCTGGCCGTCACGTACACGTCCTCGGCGCCCAAACGGAACGGCCGCGCCAGCTCGCGCAGGATCGACTGCGCGACCCGCTCGGCGCTGGCCGGATCGTCCAGCTCGCCCAGCACCAAGGTGAATTCGTCGCCGCCCAGGCGCGCCACCGTGTCCGATTCGCGCACGCAGGCGGTCAGGCGCCGGGCCGCCTCCTTGAGCAGCCGGTCGCCCATGTCATGCCCGAGCGTGTCGTTGACCTCCTTGAAGCGGTCCAGGTCGAGGAACAGCAGCGCCATCGGCAGGCCGGCCCGGTGCGCCTTCTTGATCTCCTGTTCGAGCCGGTCGCTGAACATCTGCCGGTTCGGCAAGCCGGTCAGCGCGTCGAAGTTGGCCTGCTGCCAGATCACCTCCTCCGAATTTTTTTTCTCGGTGATGTCGGAAAACAGCGCCACGCGCCGCAGCGGCGCGCCGTCGGCGCCGGAGGCGGTGTTGATGACCACCCACTTCGGATAGATTTCGCCGTTCTTGCGCCGGTCCCAGACCTCGCCCTGCCACTGCCCGGTGAGGATCAGCTCGCGCCACATGGCCTGATAAAAACTCAGATCGTGGCGCCCCGAGCGCAGCACCCGCGGGGTCTGTCCGACCACCTCGTCGGGGCTGTAGCCGGTGACCTGGGTGAAGGCCGGATTGACGGTGATGATCACGCCCTCGACGTCGGTCACCATCATCGCCTCGCTGCTGGTGTTGTAGACCAGCGAGGCCAGCTGCATCTCCTCCTCGGCGCGCTTGCGTTCGGAGATGTCGCGGATCGCCGCGATCATCATCGGCTCGCCGCCGTCGGTGGCGCTCAGATTCATGCTCACCGGCAGTTCCCGGCCGTCCTTGGCGAGCAGCCACAGCTCGCGCCCGGCGCTGGCGCCGCCCACGCCGAGGAAATCCTTGCGGATGCCGGGCTGGCCGCTGCGGTAGCGGTGCGGGAACAGGCGTTCGACCGGCTGGCCGAGCAGCTCGTCGCGCTCGTAGCCGAGCATGGCCTGGGTGTGCCGGTTGGTCATGCTGATCAGGCCTTTGGCGTCGACGATCACCATCGCGTCGGGCGCCGATTCGAGCAATGTGCGGAACTTGCTTTCCTGCTCGCGCAAGGTGCCCACCGCCGCCACTTGGCGGCGCCAGGCGCGCGCCACCAGCCAGCACGAGACCGCGGCGGTGACGATGAACAGCGCCACCAGCATCAGCGTTTTCTTGGTGTCCTCGCGCCATTCGGCCAGATAGTCGTCGGCCGCCAGGCCGACGATCAGGTAGGCCGGGTAATTCGCGATGCGCCGATAGGAGACGGTGCGGTCGATGCCGTCCAGGCCGCCCTCCGCCTCGAAGCTGCCGGCCAGCGGCGCCGCCGCCAGGGCCGCCACGAATTGCTTCGACACCGTCGTGTCGCCGATCGCGTCGCCGGGCGGTTCGGGGTGGCGCGCCACCAGGCCCAGGTCCAGCTTGCGCATGCTGACCACGCCGGACTTGCCGACGTTGAGGGAGGCGAACAGGGCCTGGAAATGATCGAGCGTGATGGTGGCGTAGGCGAAGCCGGCGAAACCGCCGTCCGGCCGATTGACGCGCCGCCCGAGCACCACGGTCCACTTGCCGCTGATGCGTCCGAGCAGCGGACTGGAAATGATCAAGCCGGCGTTCGGCTCGGCCCGCGCGCGCTGGAAAAAATCGCGGTCGGCCGCGCTGATGCGCCTTTCCGGCGCCACCCCGATGCCGTACAGGATGTTGCCCTCGCGGTCGGTCAGGCGCAGGCTGTCGAGCCAGGGTTGCAGCCCGAACTGCCACTCGATGAAGTCGTCGACCGCCTTGCGCGCCAGGCCGCCGCCGGCCAGCTGCCGCTCGGCCTCGTGCGCCAGCGCCTGCACGGCCAGGTCGATCCGGCTGGTGTTGCCGGCGATATTCTGTTCCAGGATGCGGGAGATGTTTTGCGCGGCGATCGCGGCCCGCTCCTGGTACTGGCTGCGCTCCTGCGTGATGGTCAGCCCGGCGAGGGCCAGCACGAGCGCGGCGAGCAGCAGCAGGCCGACGAAAATCCAACGCAAAAAATTGGTCGAATATTCGGGGACGGGGGAACGCGGGCGGGGCGGCGTCATGCAGTTTGCTCTAGCTTGGAAGGCAATAATGTTTCATGTCGTCAAGTATTGCAAACTATTGCACATGCAGCAAGTGGCGCGGCGCGCGGAGCGGCCGACAATGGCGGGCTGATGCGCCGGCGTGCGGTCAAGCGGGGGCGTGTCGAAGCGGCTGCGCCGCCGCGCTCAGGGCGCGCCCTGGCCGGTCTTCAGATTGGCGGCCAGGCGCGCGGCCAGCTCCTGCGGGCGGATCTCGTCGTAGTCCTCGAACGGCTGGTGGATCCACGGGTCGTGCGGCAGTTCTTGCAGGAAGTAGTCGGGCCGGATCACCGAGCATCCCTTGACCCAGATGACGGCCGATTTGATCTCGGTGACGCGCGGATAGTTGTCCCGGATGTGCTGGACCACGCGCGCCAGCGTGACGCCGGAATCGACCAGGTCGTCGACCAGCAGCACCCGGCCGGCCAGCTCGCCCTTGGTGGTGGTCATGTACTGGGCGATGTCGAGTTCGCCCTGCACGGTGCCGGCCGCCTCGCGGTAGGAGCTGGTCGACAGGATCGCCAGCGGCGCCTCGAAGATGCGCGAAAGCACGTCGCCGGGGCGCACGCCGCCGCGCGCCAGGCACAGGATCTGGTCGAACCGCCAGCCCGACTCGTACACTTGCAGAGCCAGCAGTTCGGTCAAGCGGTGATACTCGTCCCACGACACCCACAGATGCTGGTCGGTTGTCGCTGGCGCCATCTCCGCTCCCCGCCGTTTTATTTGAACGGGTGGCGCAGGACGATCGTCTCTTCGCGGTCCGGACCGGTCGACACCATGTCGATCGGCACCCCGACCAGCTCTTCGATGCGCAGGATGTAGGCGCGGGCGTTGGCCGGCAGCGCGTCCAAGGACTTGGCGCCGACCGTGCTTTCGCTCCAGCCCGGCATCTCTTCGTAGATCGGCTGGCAACGCGCGGCGTCTTCGGCGCCGACCGGGAAGATGTCGACCTGCTTGCCGTCCAACATGTAGCCGGTGCACAGCTTGAGCGAGGCCAGGCCGTCGAGCACGTCGAGCTTGGTCAGGCACATGCCGGTCACGCCGTTGATCTGCACCGAGCGGCGCAGCAGCGCGGCGTCGAACCAGCCGCAGCGGCGGGCGCGCCCGGTGACGGTGCCGAACTCGTGGCCGACCGACGACAGGTGGTGGCCGACGCCGTCCTCGGTCGGCAGCTCCGACGGGAACGGGCCGGAGCCGACGCGCGTCGTGTAGGCCTTGGTGATGCCCATGATGTAGTGCAGCATGTTCGGGCCGACGCCCGAGCCGGCGGCGGCGTTGCCGGCCACGCAGTTGCTCGAGGTGACGAACGGATAGGTGCCGTGGTCGACGTCGAGCAGGCTGCCCTGCGCGCCTTCGAACAGCAGGTTGCCGCCGGCCTTGTAGGCGGCGTACAGCGCGCTCGAGACGTCGGCCACCATCGGCCGCAGGCGCGGCACGTAGGCCAGCGCGTCGTCGAGGGTCTTTTGATAATCGACCTTCGGCGCCTTCAGGTAGTTCTCCAGCACGAAGTTGTGGTAGTCGAGGTTCTCAAACAGCTTCTCGGCCAGGCGCTTCTCGTTGAGCAGGTCGGCGATGCGGATGGCGCGCCGCGCCACCTTGTCCTCGTAGGCCGGGCCGATGCCCTTGCCGGTGGTGCCGATCTTGGCCGCGCCGCGGGCCGCCTCGCGCGCCGCGTCGAGCGCGGTGTGGTAAGGCAGGATCACCGGGCAGGCCTCGGACACCTTCAGGCGCGACGCCACTTCGACGCCGACCGCTTCGAGCTTGTCGATTTCGCGCAGCACGTCCGGCACCGACACCACCACGCCGTTGCCGATGTAGCAGGCCACGCCCGGGCGCATGATGCCCGACGGGATCAGTTGCAGCGCGGTCTTGACGCCGCCGATGACCAGCGTGTGGCCGGCGTTGTGGCCGCCCTGGAAGCGCACCACACCCTGCGCATGATCGGTGAGCCAATCGACGATCTTACCTTTACCTTCATCGCCCCATTGGGTGCCGATGACAACGACGTTCTTTGCCATAATTTTGTTTAACCTAAGTTTTTAAGAGTCCAGCTACTACCATTATCGTCAAGCACCAGCGCGCGGTCGCACTCGAACTCGCCTTGCTCATCGTCGTGACCCGGCAAGCTCTGGATCACCACCTCGCCGGCGCTGCGCAGCGCGGCGATTGTTTCCTTCAGTTCCGGGGCGTTGCCCCACGGCGCGCTGATCGAATGCTTGCGCGGCGCGCCGGGCAGCAGGCGCGCCAGCTCGCGCAGGTCGAGCGAAAAGCCGGTCGCGGGACGGGCCCGGCCGAATGCTTCGCCGACGTGATCATAGCGGCCGCCGCGCGCCACGGCATTCGGCAGGCCGGGCACGTAGAGCGCAAACATCGCGCCGCTTTCATATTGATAGCCTGACAGGTCGGCCAGGTCGACCGTGACGGCCGCGTCGCCGGCCAGCGCAATCAGTGCCTCGAGCTCATCGAGCGCGCGCACCACGCTGGGCAAAGCCGGCAGCTTGGTCCTGGCAATCTGCAGCACCGCGCCATCGCCGTACAGG
>JACMLV010000325.1 GCA_014379395.1 Burkholderiaceae bacterium | reverse complement strand
GTCGACCTGGCCGAGGCCGGCGCTTTCGAGCAGCGTGAAGGCGCCGCCGCGCTCGTCTTCGAGCCAGACGCTGGCCGCGCCGGCGCGCCCGGCCGGGGCGCCGTTCGTTTCCCATTTGTAGGTCATGACATCCATCCGGATCGATGCGCCTGCCCTTGCCGGGAAACCGCCGGCGCGCAGGCGGCGCGGGCGGATTCTGACTCGCTTCCGGATAAATATTAACGCATGTCGGGGCGCGCACAGCACGCGCCAGAACGCGCCGTTTAGCGTTACATCAGGGCGCCGGCGGGACGAAAAAAAACCCCGCTGACGCAGGGCTTCGGATGGTGCGGCCGAGCCGGCTTGACAACCGGCGCCGGCGCCGCTGTCACTGGTGGGTGCTTACTTGTAGATGCCCACGCCGATCAGCACGTCGCCGAATTTCTCGATATAGGTGTGCTTCTCTTCCAGGTTCTTGCTGATCGAGTTGGGCCACTTGTAGACCACCCAGCCCTTGCCGGCCGGGCTGTTGGCCAGCTTCAGGAATTCCTTGATCGGATAGACGCCGCCGGCGTTCAGTTCGAGCAGGTTCTTGTCGACCATCTTCGGATTCTGGCCGTGCGCCAGCGCGACGCCGGTCTTGTCGCCGGTCATGCCGAACATGAACACGTACAGGTCGCCCTTGATGAACTCGCCGTTCGGCTTGTTGAAGGCGGCGATCGCCTTGTCCTTGCCGTTTTCCTTCAGGTAGGCGCCGGCCTTCTTGACCATCGCGGTGGCCTCGTCGGGCGTGCCGCGGTGCTCGTCGGCGGCCTGGGCGGCGCCGACCAGGCCCAGGCCCAGCACGGCCGCCATCAAGATCTTGAATACATTTTTCATTTGCTTCGTCTCCATCAATTAGTAGGACTTACCGCCAAGGCGCGCCAAGGCGGTAAAAAGGGGCGGTGTTTTTTTTTGAACGTCGGATTGCGCCGGCCCGGTATGGGCCGGACGACCATAGTACATGCCGTATGGCAATATCGGCAAGCGCGCGGAAAAAACTGTTGCAGGAAGGGAAATGCGGCGGGGAGGGGGAACCGCGGCGGGCGGCGCGGCGGCCGCCCTTGGTGCCGGCGCGGCTGGTTCAGATGCGCAGGATTTCGACCTTGGCCGTGACGGCGCGCGCCACGTGCTCGCTGTCCGGGCAGCTGCCCGGCATGCCGCTCGCGTCGAGCCAGCGCTTCAGGCTGTCCATGCGGCGAATCGTCAGGCCCTTGCCGTCGATGTAGCCGATCTGCTCGAAGTTGTCGTAGCTGCTGCTCATCTTCGACACCGTCGGCGCGTTCTGGGTCAGGCGGTCATACGCCTTGCGCGCCTTCATCTCCCACTTGGCCAGGGCGGGATCGTCGAAGCGGTTGCTCTCGAAATACACGGTGACGGTGCGGTCATGGTTGGAAAACCCGACCACGGCGGCGCCCTTGCGAATCGTCGCCAACACCTCCGCCTTGGCCGTCGGGGTCGGCACGAACAGCGCGGCGCGGCCGTCGACGTCGGGCCGCTCGATGGGTATGTCTTGTCCAATTACAGTCATTGCGAATATCCCGCCAAAAATTTAAGCCATCCGCGCGCCATGCCTGCGGCCGGCGCCCGGCCCTATCTCTAAATCATACATCCTGCCTTGACTCAATACAATAAAAGCGCGGACGCCAATTTGTTAATTTAACGTCAATACTGCAGCCGCGGCCGGCCCGGCGGCGCCGTTGGCTTGCGCCCGGGAAATGCGCCGTATAATGCCGGAGCCCGTATTTTATTGAAAATCATCAAGATGACGCTCCCGCCGCGCCCCCCTTCCGCCAGCGCCAGCCAGCCCGGCGCCGCCCCCGCCGCCTGTTTCGACGCCGCCGCGCGCGCGCTCGCGGCGAGCAATGTGCAAGACCTGCTGACCTTGGCGCTCGAACACGGCCCGCAGCAGCCGGCGCTGGTGGTGGGCGACCTGGACAGCGAACTGAACCTGGTGCTGGCGGCGGCCTACCGGGCCGCCCTGCCGCGGGCGCAATGGATCGACTTCGGCGCGGTCGAGCCGGCCGTTGTCCTGGCCGCGTTCCGCCAACTGGCGCCGGGCTCCCTGGTGGTGTTGATCCAGACCACCAGCTTCCGCCTGGAGGCGTTCCGCCTGCGCATCGAGCTGTTCAAGCTGGGCCTGAAGGTGATCGAGCACGTGCACCTGGCGCGCATGCCCGGCCCGGTCCAGGGCTTGGCCTACATCGAGGCGCTGGCCTACGATCCGGCCTATTTCCGCGGCGTCGGGCAGGCCCTCAAGGCGCGCATCGACCGCGCCCGGGGCGGGCTGCTCGACAGCGGCGAGGGCGCGCTGCTGCGCCTGGGCTCGCCGTTCGAGGACGCCAAGCTCAACGTGGGCGACTACCGCCAGATGAAAAACACCGGCGGCCAGTTCCCGATCGGCGAGGTGTTCACCGAGGCGCGCGAGCTCGAGGCCGTCAACGGCGAAGTGCGCATCTTCGTGTTCGGCGACACCGCCTTCCTGGTCAACAAACCGGAGCGGCCGATCACCCTGATCGTCGAGGCCGGCCGGGTGGTCGCCACGCGCGACTCGACGCCAGAATTCGACGCCGTCCTGGCCTTGATCCGCGCCTGCGAGGGCGAGGTCTGGCTGCGCGAACTGGGCTTCGGCCTGAACCGCGCCTTCTCGCGCGAGCGCCTGGTCGACGACATCGGCACCTACGAGCGCATGTGCGGCCTGCACCTGTCGCTCGGCGCCAAGCACGGCTCCTACGCCAAGCCGCAGTTCCGCCGCAAGGACACGCGCTACCACGTCGACGTGTTCGCCATCACCGAGGCCCTGTACCTGGACGACGAGCGCGTCTTCGAAGACGGCGCCTGGACGGTCGGCTTGTAAGCGCGTGCAATCGACCCGCTTGCAATCGTCCGGCGCGCTGTCTATAATTTCCTGAAGGCAATTATCCGATTCACCAGGCGCCCGACCGGCAGCGGCGCCGCCGCCCGCATCGATCCCGCCACATGAGCATTCCCGCCCCCCTGTTCACCGACCCCGCCGGCATCGCCGCCGCGCTGCGCCAATCCGGCTACGCGGTGCTGCGCGCGGCCGACGTGCAAGCCTTGACC
>JACMLV010000324.1 GCA_014379395.1 Burkholderiaceae bacterium | reverse complement strand
TGGCGCCGTTCGCCGCCGCCACGCGGGCGGTCGGCCGCCGGCTCCATCCCGCGCTGCGGATCTCGCTTGGCGTGCTGATCCGGCAACGGCGCGCCGAGACGATCGGGAAACTGCTGTTCGCCGGCTGTATCGTGCTGGGCGTGCTGCTCATGATGGACGCCTGGGATTATGACAAGCGCGCCTTGCCCGCGACGATCATCGGCGACGCCGTCATCGCGCTGTCGTTCAGCGGCCTGTATCGCGGCCTGCAGACGGCGCACGACGACGCGGCGCCCTTCGCCGCCGCGCTGCCGCTGCGGCGGTTCTGGTCGGTTGGCTTCGACATGGCCGCCGTGACGGCGCTCGGGCTGCCGTTCTTTGCGACGCTGGCCGGCGCGATGCTGCTGCACGAGGCGGCGCAAGTGCGGATCGTGCTCGGCGGCCTGGTGTCGGCCGTCGCGCTGCTGGCGGTGCTGCGCCAGCAACAGTTGTACAACGAGCGCCACGCCGTCGTGCTCAATCTGATGGCCGGCGTGTCGTGGTGCATCCTCACGTTCCTCTTTCTGATCGTCGTTTTCAACTAGGAGTCGTCTTGCTGCGTTTCGAACGGATTTGCAAAGCGTATGGCGCGCAGCGCGTGCTGCGCGATGTCGGCCACCATTTCAGCGCCGGCGCGTTCGCGTTGCGCGGGCCGAACGGGGTCGGCAAGTCGACCCTGCTGGCGGTGCTGGCCGGGGCCGAGGAGGCGGACAGCGGCGCCATCTGGATCGACGGACAGCCCTTGCACCAGCAGCCCGTCGCCGCCAAGGCGCGCCTGGCGTACGCGCCCGATGAATGCCCGGTCTATCCGTTCATGCGCGGACGCGAGTTGTTGCGGTTCGTCGCCTTCGCCCGGGGCTGCGAGCTGACGCCGGCGGCGATGCAAATCGTCGCGCGCTTCGGCCTGGAGCCGTACCTGGACACGCGCTTTGGCGACATGTCGCTCGGCACGCAAAAGAAGATGATGCTGGCGGCGGCCTGGATCGGCGAGCCGCCCGTGATGCTGCTCGACGAGCCGTCGAACGGGCTCGACGCCGCCGCGCGGGTGGCGCTGGCCGAGCTGCTCAAAGCGCGCGCCGAGCGCGGCGTGGTGCTCATTTCCACCCATGACGGCGAATTCGCCCAGTCCGTCGGCGCCTGCGTGATCGAGTTCGCGGACCTGGCTTGACGCCGCGACGGGCGCCGCTTCGAACGGCGTTTGATCCCGGCTGCGCGGCGCGCTACACTGAAGGCCGGCAGCTCAAGCTGACGGGAGATCCACCATGAAACATCGGCCCATGCTGTCCACCCTCTTCATGCTCAACCTGGCCCTGTGCGGCGCCGCCGCGGCCGCGCCGATCGCCTACGACATCGATCCGAACCACACTTATCCCAGCTTCGAGGCCGACCACATGGGCGTGTCGATCTGGCGCGGCAAACTCAACAAGACGACCGGCAAGGTCCTGCTCGACAATGAGGCCGGCGGCGGCACGGTGGAGGTCAACGTGGATCTGGCCAGCATCGACTTCGGCCACGATCAACTCAATCAATGGGCCACCGGCCCGAAATTTTTCAACACGGCGAAATTCAAGCAGGCCCGCTACCAGGCCAAACTGGTCGATTTCGTCGGCGGCGCGCCGACCCGGGCGGTGGGCGAGCTGACGCTGCACGGGGTGACCCGGCCGCTGACCCTGAAAATCAATTCCTTCAAATGCGTGCCGCATCCGATGCTCAAGCGCGAGATGTGCGGCGCCGACGCGCTGGGCACGTTCCGGCGCGACGAGTTCGGGCTCGATGCCGGCAAGGAATATGGCTTCAACATGGACGTGACGCTGCGCATCCAGGTCGAGGCGGTGCGCGCTCAATAGGCCGCTTCGTTTCACGCGTGCGCGCCAAGCGCGCCGGCGCGCTAGGGTCTACACTGGAACGGTTTCACGTCGGCCGCCGGAAAAACCATTTACCCCGTTTTTATTCACCCGCCGGCGCCGCTTGAATTTTTTCTGTAGTGCCAATGTGTCATCGAGGTCGCCGGCGTACTGCGCGCGTATTCCTACATCGCCCCCTCCTCGGGTCCGACTCCGCTTCGCGGAATCGCCGTCTATGCTGGATTTTTCACCTCACAGGTGATGCCCATGAACCTGACTCGCCTCCCCGGCTCGCGCCGCGTTCCTTCCGGACTGGAGTGGACCGTGCTGAAGCGATTGCCGGTGATTTTGTTGGCCGGCACCCTGCTGCCGGCAGCCGTGGTGTTCATGATGCAGGCCGACCTGAGCGCCAAGGACGCGCTCGAGGCGCAATACACGGCCATCGGGGTGGTGCTGTTTCACTGGATTAGCATGCTGACCCTGGGCATTTTCTGCCTGATCGTCGTGTTGATGAAGGGCCATGGCTACGTCGCCGACGGCTATCCATTGTCCGACAGCGACCGGCCCAAGCAGTAGGCCTGCCAGTTAGTAGGCCTGCCGGTTCCGCCCGGTGGATCCGGGCCGCGATGGCGCGGGCGCGTCAGGCCGGGCGCCGCCGCCATGGCCCGTCCGCGTCGGCC
>JACMLV010000323.1 GCA_014379395.1 Burkholderiaceae bacterium | reverse complement strand
TGCGGCGCCAGCTGGTAGGCGGCGTACAGGTTGAGCAGGCCGTAGCCGCCCAGCACGTCCTTGTTGTCGAGCTTGTCGAACCGCTTGCCCGACAGTTGCAGCTCGGCGCCGGCGTTGAGCGCGCCGACGACGTAGTCGGCGGCCAGGTTGGCGCGCCGCTTGGCGCGCCGCTCCAGCGCTTTGCCGGTGGTTTCATTGCGCGGGTCCTGCAAGTCGAGATTGCCGCTCAAATTGACGTTGCCGAACTGGCGGCGCGCCGCCAGCGTCACGCCTTCGAGCAGGGCCTGGTCGACGTTGTAGGCGCAGCCGAAGGCCGCGTGGCGCACCGGATCGACCGGGCACGGCTTGGTCGTCACCAACAGGTCGGTCACGCGGTTGCGGTAGTAGACCGCGCTCCATTGGGTCACGCCGTCGTCGAAGTACAGGCCGGTTTCCGCGTTGCGGGCCTTTTCGGGGCGGTTGGTGGCGACGCCGAAGCTCGGGTCGTACAGCTCGTTGAAGGTCGGCGCGCGGAAGCTGGTGCCGAAGCTGGCGCCGGCGCGCAGCGCGTTGCTGAGCCGGTAGCCGTAGCCGACGCTGCCGGTCGCGTGCGAGCCGTACTGGCTGCTGTCGTCGTTGCGCGCGCCGATGCTGAGCAGGTGGCGCTCGCGCTTGACGCTGTACGACGCGGCCACCGACTTGGTCGTGCGGTCGCGCGTCAGGGCGGCCGAGGAACTCGACAGCACTTCTTCCTTGCGGTGGTTGAACAGGAGTTGCAGCATGTCGGCGCCGAGGCGGATGTTGTTTTGCCAGTTGACGTCGGTTTGCAGCGTGCGGATCAGGCTGTAGTCGCTGGCGCTGGCGAACGTTTCCAGCTTGTCGCGCGCCTGCGCCACCTGGAACTGGCTGGCCCAGTTCGGCGCGATCGCGTTCTTGCTGAAGGCGGCGACGTTTTGCAGCAGGCGCACGTTGCGCGCGTCGTAGGCGACCGGGCCGTTGTCGTATTGCGAGTCGAGCCGGCTGTGCAACACCAGCAGGCCCACTTCGTGGCCCTTCGCCAGTTGCAGGCCGAGCTGGGCGCTGACGTTTTGCTTGTCGTAGCCGTCGGCGTCGGCGTTGTATTTGGCCACGCCCGGCTTGATGGCCGAGAAGCCATTCGCTTTTTCCTTGCCCACGCCGAGCGCGTAGCTGAAGTCGTGCTCGCCGCCGGTGGAGCCGGAGACGGCGGCGTCGAGCGTGCCGGTGCCGTAGCTGCCGGCGGCCAGCATGCCGCTCAGGCGCGGCGCGCCGCTGCCCTTCTTGGTGAAGATCTGGATCACGCCGCCGAGCGCGTCGGCGCCGTACAGGGTGCTCAGCGGGCCGTAGACGATTTCGATGTGGTCGACGGCCGACAGCGGAATCGCGCTCCAGTTGGCCTCGCCCGTGGTGGACGAGCCGATCCGCACGCCGTCGATCAGGACGATGTTTTGTTTGCTGTTGGCGCCGCGGATGAAGACCGAACCGGTGGTGCCGGGGCCGCCGTTGCGGGTCACTTCGATGCCGCGCTGCTTTTGCAGCAGGTCGATGACGGAGTCGACGCCGGCGCGGGCGATTTCCTCCGGGCCGATGTAGACGTTGTCGCTGAGCACGTCGGCCGCCGCTTGCGGGGTGCGGGTGGCGGTGACGATCACCGGGCTCAAGATCGAGGCGGCGAGGTTGTCGGCCAAGGCGGCGGGCGCGGCGATGGCGAGCGCGAGCGAGGTAAACGCCGCGTGGCGGGAAACGGGAAGGGTCATGGCTATTTTTATGTGAGTAAGCAACCGGCCGACGTCCCCGTCGCCCGGATTGAACAGAGGCGCGGCCAGCTGGCCGCGCCTCCACCTGTCCTGGCCGGTATCCGGGCTGGCAAGTTCAACTGTCCCACCTTCCCATGCGACGCACAGTGGTTTATCAGAGACAGCTCGTCGCTAGGAGTCTGTCGGACTTAGGCTCGTCGGCTGCAAAAATACCTGGACGGTCCATATTTCACCGTTTTCTCGGCCAATAGCTCGCTATTGGCACTGCGAAACCGTCAAAATCTGGCCTCGCCCAGCTATTTTTTCGCTTCGACGCCCTAAGCTCGACAGCCTCCTAGGCATTCCGCTGTTGCGTGTTTGGAGAATCTGTTAGATGACCTCGATTTCCGACGTGAATCCCGTGATGTACTCGGAGCTCGTGCTCAAGACCATGCCGCCGCGCGCCGCGCGGCATCAATTGCCGCGTCCGCGCCTCGGCCTGGCCGACAAGCAGTTGCTCGGCCGCCCGGTGATCGCCGTGCAGGCCCAGCCCGGCTTCGGCAAGACCTCGCTGCTGGTGCAGTGGCGGCGCGAGTATCTGGCCCGGGGCGCGGTGGTGGCCTGGGTCACGGCCGAGTCCGGCTCCGACCAGCAGCGCTTCCTGCACTGCCTGGTGCAGGCGGTGCGGGTCGGCTGCGGC
>JACMLV010000031.1 GCA_014379395.1 Burkholderiaceae bacterium | reverse complement strand
CGGCAAGGGCGCGCCGCCGCGCGAGCTGGCCAGCGGCGCCGAGGTGATCGGCGCGGTGCAGGCCACGCCCGGCACCATCGGCTACATCGACGAGGGCGACTTGAAGCCCGGCTTGAATGTGCTGATCAAGAAGTAAGCGGGGAAACGGCCGCGCCGCGGCGCGCTCTACTAAAAAACCCGGTCCGGCATCAAGCCGGGCCGGGTTTTTTATTGGCTTGCCAAAGGTCATAGGCGGCCTGCGCCGCGATCCATATGTCGGCGCGGCCGCCGCGCTCAACGCCCAGCCACGCTTCGAGGCGCAAGGCCATCTCGGGCGAGATGGCCTTGCGGCCGTTCAATACCCGCGACAAGGCGACGTGGGTGATGCCAAGTTGTGCGGCCGCTTCGGTGACGCTCAATCCGAGCGCTGGCAAGACATCCTCACGCAAGGTTTCGCCGGGATGTGGCGGGTCGTACACATCGTGCCCATGTTCATTTCTTCGACTGGCGTAGAGGAATGGTCTTGATACTCGGTTTCAGATTGGGCAGTACAACATTCTGAGCCTTCGACCAATCCAAATAGTCAGTCGAATCATGCGTCTCCCAAAAAGCGCGCTCGTCATCGTCGCTTGCGAATTCCGGCACAGTTCTTAGGTTCCGCGCTGTTTTACGCTCCGGCCCGGTTTTATTTAGTTTGCTCATCAATCCCCTCCCCCGCTTTACAGATGTATTTTGCGGAGATATGAATTTCAGGGCAAGCGATGCTGCGCCAGCCACGCATCGAGCCGCGCCGCGCTGTCGGGCGGCAGGTGCAGGCCCAGCTTGGAGCGCCGCCACAGGATGTCTTCGGCGCTGACGGCCCATTCGTGCTCGCGCAGGTAGCCCACCTCGGCGGCGAACAGGCCGGGCAGGATTTCCCCGCCCATCGCCGCCAAATCGCCGCGCCCGGACAGCAGGCGCTCGATTCGGGTACCGTAGGCGCGGGCGTAGCGCGCCACCAGCGCCGCCGGCAGCCACGCGTGGCGGCGCTGCAAGCCCAGCACGAAATCGTCGAATTCCAGCACGGAGCGATTTTGCGGCGTCGCGCCGAACAGATCGCCGCCCGGCAGGCAGGCGTTTGCCGTCCACGCGCCATGCCGGTTGCCGAGCAGCGGCGCCAGCAGGTTGACGGCCTCCTCGGCCAGTTTGCGGAAGGTGGTGAGCTTGCCGCCGAAGATGCTGAGCATCGGCGCGCAGTCGCCGTCACCTTCGCGATCAAGCTCGAAGCGATAGTTGCGCGTCACCGCCTTCGGGTCGTCGGCCTCGTCGGCCAGCAGCGGGCGCACGCCGGAATAGGTCCAGACCACGTCGGCCGGCGCCACCGGCTTTGCGAAGTAGCGGCTGGCGAGCTGGCACAGGTAGGCGATTTCGCCGGCGTCGATGGCGACCTTGTCCGGGTCGCCCTGGTAGTCGAGGTCGGTGGTGCCGATCAGGGTGAACGCTTGTTCATATGGAATGGCGAACACGATGCGCCCGTCCGGGTGCTGGAACAGGTAGGCGTGGTCGTGCGCGAACAGGCGCGGCACGACGATGTGGCTGCCCTTGATCAGGCGCAGCGCGCGCGCGTGCGGCGCGGGCAGCGCGCTTTGCAGGAAGTCAAAGGCCCACGGCCCGGCGGCGTTGACCAGGCAGCGCGCGGCGACGTCGATGTGG
>JACMLV010000322.1 GCA_014379395.1 Burkholderiaceae bacterium | reverse complement strand
TGCGGATCCGGCGGCGCTGGGTCCGCGGCACCTTGCCTTCGAGGGGCTGGCGCTGCGCGCTCGGCATCATGTGGAAGCGGCTCGACGGCCGCGCCGCCTGGTCGGCCACCTTGATCTTCTCGCGCGTCAATTCGATGAAGCGCGTCTGCGAGCGAAACGGCGTCTGGCCCGGCCGCATCTGCGCGCGCGAGTAGGTGCCGTTCGGCTCGAGGATCCAGGACTTCGCGTTGTCGGACCACTGCGTGTTCAGGATGTCGATGAGGCGCGCGCGGATCGCGGCGTCGTCGATCGGGACCATCGCCTCCACCCGACGGTGGAAGTTCCGGGGCATCCAGTCCGCGCTGGAGATGTAGACCTCGTCCTTCCCGGCGTTCGCGAAGTGGAAGATGCGGCCGTGCTCGAGGTAGCGGTCGATGATCGCCCGAACCTCGATGTTGTCGCTGACGCCCGGGACGTTCGGACGAAGGCAGCAGATGCCGCGTACCATGAGCGAGATGGGCACGCCCGCCTGCGAGGCCCGGTACAGCGCCTCGATGACGTCCTCGTCCACGAGCGCATTCATCTTGGCGACGATCCGCGCCGGCCTTCCCTGCCGAACGTGCTCCGTCTCGCGCGCGATGAGCCCGAGCGTGGCCTCGTGGAGGCCGAGCGGCGCGACGATGAGGGAGTTCCACTTGGCGGGTGCGCTGTACCCGGTGAGCAAGTTGAAGAGGGAAGAAGCGTCGGCGCCGATGGCGGGGCGCGCCGTGAGGAGCCCGATGTCCGTATACGTGCGGGCCGTCCCGGTGTTGTAGTTGCCTGTTGCAAGATGCACATACCGGCGAAGCCCGGCGCGCTCGCGACGAATGATGAGGAGGCACTTGGCGTGCGTCTTGAGGCCGAGGAGCCCGTAGACGCCGGTGTTCTCGTAGGCCTCCAGGGCGGGCGCGGCGTCGCCCTGGGCGGCCGGCGAGTCGCGCCCGGCCAGCGCCGAGCGCGGGTTCTTGAAGTCGAAGCTGGCCAGCGTGACCTTGGCCGGCCCCATCTTTCTGCGCGGGCGCCATTGGTGGACGCCGTCGTCCTCGCGCGATCCGCCCGCGCTGTGGAAGCGCATCTCGACGGTGCGCCCGCCCGGCGGCGGCATGCCGGCGGTGTCGTCGAACAGCAGCAGGGTGTGGCCGTCGGCGCGGTGCTCGTAGCGGTAGCTCCAGCCCAAGCGCTCCCAGTGGCGGTGCAGCAGGTTGTGGTCGCTCTCGTTGTGCTGGCAGATGTAGGTGGTGGACGGGTCGTGGTCGACGTTGACGAGCCAGTCGCGCATCGGGTAGTCGTCGAACACGCGCGCGGTCAGCTCGCTCACCCGGAGATGGTAGAAGCCGGCGCTGTTCTGGCGCAGGCGCAGGTGGGCCAGCCACGGGCTGAGCACCATCTCGTAGAAGGCGAAGCCGCCATCGGTCTTGACGAAGCGGAACTCGAAGATGTGGCCGTTGAAGTGGCGCGGCGTGCCGTCCTGGCGCACCAGTTCGATGGTCACGCGTTTGCCGATCAGCTCGGCCGGGTCGAGGCCGGCGTCGTCCGACAGCATTTCGACGACGTAGCGGAAGTCCTGCGACAGGCCCTCGCGCGCGTCGAGCCGGTTGACCAGCAGCAGCGCGTCGGCCGGACCGTCGCCGTCCGGGAAGCTTTGCCGCAGCAGGCGCCCGTGCTGGCGGGTGTCGTCGGCCAAGCTGGCCAGTGCGGCCAGCGCCGCGGTGTCGCCTTGAAACAGCTTCATGGTCGGGCTCCCCGTGTGGTGTGTTGATGCGAGCGGGCAACAGTCGTTGCCCGACTGTAGCGGCGCCGAGGGCGGTCAATGTTGACTGCAGTCAACACAGTTGAACCACGCCAACATGATCGAATCGAGCGTGTCAGTGCGCCTACAGCGCCGGCAGCGGCTCCATCAGCCGCAGCTCGTAGCGCACCGCGCGTTCTGTGGCGGGCGGCCGGCTCGTCAAGAAGCAATCCCATCCAAGGCGCGCGCGCCGGGCCCGCGTGTCCAGGCGCAGCGGCCGCACGTCGGGCGCCCGCAGGATCAGCTCGATCTCGTAGACGATCAGCGGGTTGCTGAAGATTTTCAGCATGCTTTTGAGCGCCGCCGCGCCGCTCGTGCGCGGCAGGAATTGCTCGAACCGGGCGAGGTCGAGCGGGCCGACGCGCAGGCGCGCGCGCAGGTCGGGCCGCCACACGCGCGGCCCCAGGGTGAGGCTCTCGCCGAGTCGGCAGTTTTGCCGACCCAGCGCGCTGCGCTCGCCCGCTTCCAGCGCCGTCATGCGCCCGACCGACTCTTGCACCTCGAACGGCAGCGCGAAGTAGTCCGCCAGCACGTGTTCGAGCGCCACCGGCGACAGCGGGCCCTGGAGCAGCAGGCCGCCGTAGTAGGCATGGACCTCGTCCGGAATGCCGCCGGCCCCGGCGTCCGCCGGCTGGCCAACCCGGCCGCCGGCCAGCGCCAATAGCAGCGGCAGGAATTTGTCCCGGCGTTGGCCGGGCAGGGGTTCGAGCCGGTGCTTGTCCCATGCCGCGTAGAGCAGCGTGACGATGCGGCTGGAAAACATGTCGAGCAGGGCGCGCGGTCCGGCGTCCTTGGTTTCGTGCTCGTGGGCGGCGATGCGGGCCGTGTAATGGATCGGCAGGGCGCCCTGGCCGCCCAGCAGGCCGATGAAGGCCGGCGTGATGTGGATCTGGCGCAGCTGGCGCGCCAGCAGCGCCTCGATCAGCGCGGCCTCGGATTCGACGGGCGCGCGCGCCTGGACGCTCAGCGCCTCGATTTCGCTGGCCGGGAAGCTGAGCGAGACGCTGTTGTCAAAGCGCAGGAAGTGGGCCAAGGCCTCGTCCCGCGCCACGCCATGCTCGGCCAGCAATTGCAGGAGCAGGCGCACCGCCTGAAAAAAGTGAAAGCGGTATGGCCCGGTCATCAACTGCGCGATTACGCTCGGGGCGACTCCGCCGTTCTGGGTGGGCATGCGATCAGTTCCTCTCCGCTTTTGTCGGAAACAATGGTCAATTGCGTGAAGCAGTTGAGTTGGCGATGCAGCGCGAAATAGCGCTCGATCACTTGCGCGAAGACCACCACGCTGGCGCCGGCGAAGGCTTGTTCGTCGATCCGCATGCGGATCGCGATGCCGGGCATGAGCGCGGCGCGCGCCCCGCTGCCGATGCGCATGCGCGCGATGCCATGCTCGAGGCCGGTGACCCCGTTGATCTGGCGCTGCGAGATGGCCGAGCGCGGCAAGTCGTACAGGCTGAGCATCCTTTGGAATTCGCCCAGGCCGGCGTTGGTCAGGCCGGAATGGTTGAGCGACAAATGGGCGATCAGGCGCCAGTGCGCCTCGCCCGCGCCGAAGCGGCAGGGCGCGCTAGGCTTGCGCAGCAGGCGGATCGGCTGGTCGTCCGGCACCTGGTGGCAGCGCAGGTCGCCCTCCGGCTTGCCAAAGCGCAGCGCGCCGGGCAGATCGCGGTTGGTGCAGGTGAGCATGGTGCTCAGGGTGGCGCGGGCGGCGTCGGTCGGTGTGAACTCGGGGTCGATCAGGGTGATGCTCAATTCATGCCCCGGACTCACGCAGGCGAGCGCCTCGTCGCGCCGCGCCAGCCAGTAGTTGCCCTTGTTGGCCGCGCCGTGGCGCGACGAGTACAACGGTTGGAACGGCGTGACGAGCTGCTCGCCTTGCACTTTCCGCACCAGCTCGACGCTCTCTATCGTGTGGATCTCGTAGGCGAAGGTGTGGGCCGCGTCGGCGCGCAGCGGAATGTCGGCGCCGGTGTGGGCGAGGGCGATCGGGACGCCGGGTTTGCTGAACAGGTTGACCACCGGCGTGCAGCCGGTCAGCAAGTTCGCGCTTGAAAGGCCGCCCAGCATGCGTGCCTCGTCCGAATCGCCGCGCCAGCCCTTCAACGCCAAATGCAGCGTGAAGCGCCGGCAGCCGGCCGGCAGCGCCGCGCGCAGCGGCGCCCAGTCGAGGTCGATGAAATGGAATTTTTCGGGGTAGGTGAAGTACTCGGCGAGCAGCCGGAACGCCGGCTGGGAGCGGGGCGGGAAGGGGATCAGGGCCTCGTCCTCCGACAGGCCGGCCAGCGCCAGCGGAAT
>JACMLV010000321.1 GCA_014379395.1 Burkholderiaceae bacterium | reverse complement strand
GGGGATACTGGATGAAACCGGTTTGCCCGCCGGCGCGCTCGACCTGGAAATCACCGAGGGCCTGCTGCTGCAGCGCAACGAGGATGTCGATGACGCGCTGACCCGGCTCAGCGGCATGGGGATACAACTGTCGCTCGACGATTTCGGAACCGGCTATTCCAGCCTCGCGTACTTGCAGCGCTTCCCGGTGCATGCCATCAAGATCGACCAGTCCTTCGTGCGCGAGATCGGCCGCGACCGGAATGCCACCGCGCTGGTCACGGCGATCATCGCGATGGCGAACAGCCTGGAGATGAAGGTCTTGGCGGAAGGCGTGGAAACCGAGCAGCAAGCCGCCTTCCTGATGGCGCATCACTGCCTGTCCGGGCAAGGTTTTTATTACAGCGAAGCGCTGGCGGCCGACGCGTTTATCGCCTTGTTCGACAAAATAGCCGGCGCGCGAGCTAACGTGGGTGGAAACCTTACCGAGTTATCGGCGCCTGGCGCGGCTTGACGCCGCACGAAGCGGCCCGAGCTCGTCAGTGCCATCCAGGAACAGCTCGATGAGCTTCCTGCGCTGGCCGCAAGGCGTCATTTCCTCAACCGCAATATGCGCCGCCGGCAGGCGTGCTCGGCACCTTCCGGTTGTCTTGGATTGACTCGAAAGCCGTTGCGCCGAGGCCATCGCCGCCGCGACCGACTCGTACGGAACCAGCTTGTTTAGGCGCAAGTGAATTTCAGTCGGGATCGGCAGCGGCGTCGCTACTCGCCGAGTTGCCACACATATTTCAATGTGTGCCAAGACTTCTCGGGCTTGCCGTCCACTGTGCCCGGTTTGAACCTGCATAGGCTCAGCGCCCGGCGCGCGGCCTCATCCAGCCTTTCATATCCGCTCGACGATTCGATTTTGCTCTGTACTACACGCCCATCCGCATCGATCAGGAAATTCAGAACAACCGCGCCGCTCTCTTCGAATCGTCTCGACGCCGACGGATATTCAGGCTTGCCGCAAAAGCGGGGGTCAACCACGGGCGCGGTACGGATCGGCACGTGCGGCACTGGTACGGTTTCAACAGCGGTGGCCGGCGCCCGCACCGTCGGCTCCCGTGTGGAAATTGACGGCGCCGGAGCCGACGGTGGCGCCGTGCTTGGCGCGGCTAGCGGGGCGTTGTGCTTCGCCGCAGGCTTTCGGGCAGGACGCTTCGGCGCAGGAACGAACGGCCGCGGCTTCGACGCCGACTTCGGCGGCCGCTGCCGCATGCCGGGAGGCGGCGTCTCCTCCGGCACGGGTTTCGTCTCCGCAATGATCCTGACCTCGACAGGTTGGTGGATCACTTCGGCCACCTTGACCACCTTGCGGGCATGCTCGGTTGTGAGCGCATAGAGGATCATCCCATGCACAAAGATGACAAAAATAAAGATGCCAACGCGTTTCGCCGGTGTCTTCCACCGGTGCGCGAAGTTCATGCCGTCCATCCAAAGGCCTCGCTATGCCCATCCGTGCGCTGGCTGCGAACCATATTCCTTCCGGGCATGCCAGCTGGCGGACCGTGACAGTCCACTACGTCGGACGGGATGCGATTGATGCGTGTCATGTAGCCGCCCCACGAATGGTCAATGATAAAACAGATGCGATGAGGCGGTACCGAACGGTCTCCTTGATCGATGTGCCCGATTCAGGCATTGACGGGTTTGGTTTTGGTTTGATACCTGCCTGCTCGCGGGCGCCGGGGGGCTTATGCGAAACACCATCAAGACGTATCCGGTCATCGTCGCGCTGTCGGCGGCGACGCTGCAATTGAGCGTCGCGGGCGCTCAGGAATCAGCCGAGCGCGCGCCCGTGGACGGGAAGAAAACCGAACCGGCGAATGTCGAAGAGGTGGAATCCGGCGCCGGCCGGAACCGCGTACTCGCCCCGGTCGACACGATCGTCATTACCGGGACCTCCCTTCCACGGCGTAAATTTGATGCCGCCTATGCGAACTCCACGATTTCGGAGCCACAGATCGAGATCTTTGCGCCGCTCAGCGCTGTGGATCTGTTCGGCAAGCTGGCGGGTTTCGGCAGCGAACCATCCGGCGGAGAGGGCGGCAATAATGTGAACGTGCGCGGCCTTCCTAGCAGCAGCTTCCGGTTCATACCGGTTCTCCAGGATGGCCTGCCCGTTTTCCAGGAAGCGCAAGAGGATTTTCTCAACGCCGACGAATTGACCCGAACCGACTTGATGACCGACCGCGTGGAAGCCGTGCGCGGCGGCACCTCTCCGATCTATGCATCGAATGCGCCGGGTGCCACCATCAACCTCATCTCGAAAAAGGGAAGCAGGGAGCGGCAAGGAACGCTGCGCGCGACTTGGGGCGACTACGGGCTGGCCAGATTCGACGCGCAATGGTCCGGACCGGTTGCCGACGATCTGCTGCTCAGCATGGGGGGCTTTTACCGCGTCGATGACGGCCTGCGCCCGACCGGCTTCACCGCCGACAAGGGCGGGCAGTTCCGAATCAATGTCACCCGGCTTATTCCGGGCGGCGAGGTCACGCTCTACGCCAATCGCCTCGATGACAAAACCGCCTTCTACCTGCCCATTCCGCTGGCCGATCCGCGCAATCCGTCGGTATCGCTGGCGCACTTGATCGACCCGAGAGAGGGCACGCTCGCGTCGAGCGACTTCCGGCACGTGCGCCTGCGCACGCTTAACGGCACGCCCGGCGGCACGACGCTCGATGAAGACCTCTCGGAGGGCATCCATTCGAAAATCACCACGGTGGGCGGCGGCATCGATCGCAAGTTCGGCGATGGCTGGACCGTCTCGGACAAGGCGCGCTACACCACCGGCAGCGTGAAGTTCAACGCCCTGTTTTCGCTCACGCCTCCGGAAGACGCGGCGGCCTTTCTGGGAGGCCAACTCGGCAGAGCGCAGGCCGGATTCGGTCCGGGCCTCGATCGCCTGGCCTATGTGCTGGCGAATACGCGGGACCCGAGCGGCGCGCGCATACTTTTCGATCCTGCCGCCACCCAAGGGTTGGTCACGCAGGGCGGATGGTGGGGCGTGAATAGCCGGATTTCGAACTTCATGAACGATTTCCGCCTGACGAAGAGCTTGTCCGGCGTCGGCCCGGGCGGCCACGAAGTTACCGGCGGCATTTATTTCAGCCATTACACGTTCAGGCAGTCGCGCCTGTTCAACACGATTTTGCTGGAGACAAGGAGCCGTCCGCGGGCGCTCGATGTCCTGGCGTTCGATAGTGCCGGCAACGCGCTGGGCTCGGTCACCGAGAACGGGTTTCTGGACTATGGCGACAACACCGATCTCGGCGGCCGTGTCGAGGGGCGGCTCTGGGCCGTTTATGCCGGCGACGATTGGAAGCTGAGCGACCGCACAACGCTCGATGTCGGCTTGCGACACCAGAGGACCCGTCAGCGCGGCTACGCCATCGGCCGCGCCACGCAGAACCTGGGAAACCCGCAGACACTCGCCGACGACAACGTCGGCGGACCGTCGGGCATCGTCGACAACCGATCGGAGCAGCTGAGCGGAACGGCGTGGACACTCGGCGTCAACCATGATTTCTCCAGTCGATTCGGCGCCTTTGCAAGGTATACATCCTCCTTCCGCACCCCGACGTTCGGCAATATCTACACCGGCGACACCCAGGCCCCCGCCGTCAATTCGAAAGTGAAGGAAATCGAGATCGGGACCAAGCACCGCTACCGCAACTTCTCCGCTTTCCTGACGGCGTTCTGGAACCGCTTCAACCCGCTGGTGATTTCGACTCTCACGGTCGATGCCGGCGGCAATCTGGTGAGTACGAACTTTATCTCCGATACGGAAAACTACGGCGTCGAGCTTGAAGGAAGCTGGCGTCCGAATCCCAGGTTCGAACTGTTCGGCAACATGACGCTGCAAAATCCCAGGTACAAGAATCTTTCCGCATTGGGATCCGGCCCGCCAATTTCAGGCGTGGAAGGTAATCAGGTGCGGCGTATTCCGAAAATCCTTGCCAGCATTACGCCCACCCTGAACTTCACGGCTTTCGGGCATACAGGCAAGGCCTACGCGACGATCTCGCATCAAGGACAGAAATTTGTAGACAGCAACAATACGACGAAACTGCCGGGCTACACAACGCTCGATGCGGGGCTTATTTATAACTGGAGCCCGAACTTGCGCTTTCAGCTCATGGGTTCGAATCTGACGAACAAGATCGGGCTGACGGAAGGCAACCCGCGCACGGATTCCATCGCAGGCCAGGGGACAAGCACCGCGATCTATGCGCGTCCGATTTTCGGCCGGGCGATCCGGGCGAGCTTGACATATAGCTGGTGAGGACCGGTCGGCCATCGCGCGTATGACTTCAGGCAGCCGCCGATGCGCACAACTTTTTGCCACAAACAGACTCCAAATGAATTTACCGCTCGCGTTTTTATGCGTCAAATGTTATGGGAAATTCCGGATGCATCACGACTGATGGTCCCGGCGGCAATAAGAGATCGGGAAGTTTCTGGACTGCGCTTGTTCTTGTCGGCTGTATCGCCGGCGCTGTGCTAGACGGCCACGCTGCTTCCGTCGAGGCAACAGCCGGCACGCCACCCAAGGCCATCAGCATCTGGACGCATGAAGACGCCGGTTCGCGCGAGTTCAAAGTCCTCAAAAAAGCTGCCGGGAAATTCAACCGTCGCCAACACGCGTATCGGGTCGAAATCACGTCCTCCCTGCGCAGGGATTACAAAAGCTGGGTGCACCGCGGGGCAGCCACCGGCACCCTGCCGTGCCTGCTGGGATTCGATGGCCCGTTACTGGCCGAATTCGCCTGGTCCCAGTATTTGCAACCGATCGATCGGTTCGTCACTCCGGAATTACTGAACGACTTCCTGCCGTCGATTGTGGCGCAGGGAACCTACCAGGGCCGGCTCTACAGCCTGGGGCAATTCGACTCCGGCGTGGCGTTGTGGGGCAATCGCCGCTACCTGCGCGCCGCCGGCGTGCGCATCCCCACCCTCGAATCTCCCTGGAGCCTGGAGGAATTCGAGCAGGCCTTGGCCAAGCTGGCTGCGCTCAAGGACCTGGACTACGCAATCAACTTTTCCATCTACGTCAGGCACGATGAATTTTATTCCTATGCCTATGCCCCGATTTTGCAGGGCTTCGGCGGCGATTTGATCGATCGCCGGAGTTACCATACCGCACGGGGCGTGCTTGACGGGCCGCAGTCGGTTGCTGCGATGAAGCATTTCCAACAATGGGTCCAGAAGGGCTGGACCCGGGTCGTTTCTGACCGTCAAAATGATTTCGGCTCGGGCAAGGCCGCGCTGTCCTGGACCGGGCACTGGGGGTACCCCGCCTATCGTCAAGCGCTGGGCAAGAACTTGCTATTGATGCCCTTGCCGGATTTTGGGCGAGGTATCAAAACCGGCATGGGGTCGTGGGCCTGGGGCATTTCGAGCACCTGTCACGAACCGGCCGGCGCCTGGGCGTTTCTCGTCGATCTGCTGTCCCCCGGGGAGATCGTGCGCATGACGAATATCAACGGCGCCATGCCCGCCCGCCACTCGGCCCTGGCGCGATCGCCGCTGTATGGCCCCCGAGGCCCCTTGAGATTTTTTGTGCGCCAGCTTGGCATAGGCGGCGTGCCCCGTCCCACCACGCCGGTCTACGGAACGATCAGCAAAACCTTTGCGGAAGCGGTCGGCGACATCGTTGCCGGCGCCGATGTGCAATCAGAGCTCAGCCAAGCCGTCGACATCATCGACCAGACTATCGCCGCGCACCATGGCTATCCGTATCCGTGATGCGCCCCATGCCCGTATCTGCCGGGAGGCGAACATGACTTTCGGCATCAAACAAAAAATGCTGCTTGTGCTGCTTGGAGTAGTGGCGCTCACCGCCGCGCTGGATGCGTTGCTCGCTTCCTACTATACCAACCGGCAAGATCAGGAGTCGGCCTTCATCACCCTCAGTCGCGACCTGCTGGCCTGGCAGAACGATTTGCAGGCGTTGACCCTGCGCCTGAAGGGCGCGGCTCTGTCCGCCAGCGGCGACCCCGTGCTCTTGAACCAACTGGCCGAACTGATCACCCTTGAATTCAATGTCGATGACCCGTTGCGGGCGAACGACGCGATGCAGATAGCGCGGACCTTGTCCTTCAGCAAGGCGGTCTCACTCAATCGCTTGCATCTCGTGTTGCGGACGGGCGGCTTTTCGAGTATAGCGGTCTATACGGGGAGCAAGTTGAGCCATTACGTTTCCGTTTCCGAAGCAGGCATGATGGTTCGCCACCGAAATGTCCATCCAGGGTGGACCGGGGTGGCAATCAATGCCGGTGAAAATCTCGATTTCCAAAGCTGGCCCGCCTGGCAGGAAGGTCGGCCTCCGTCCACCATCGCACGCACCATCGGGGCGGTGGAACAGCCAACCGTATCCTTTGCCTTCCCCTCCCCCGAGTTCGCGGCGATCGACATTGCCGTCCCGGTGCAAGGCGTCGTCGACGAGTCTTGGCGGCCCTTGCAAACCCAGCCCGTTTCTCGAATCGTGTCCGAACTGACGATTGCCGGTCCTGCACCGGGCAAGGACAAAAGCGATTCTGCTTCTCCCTGGCGACAAGTCACGCTTGCCGTCCTGGTCTACCGCAAGCGGGTCGACCGTGCCATCCTGGCGGAGCTTGCGACAAAGACGGGCAAGTGGCCGGTTCTCTTCTCTCCCGACGGCAGCCACCAGCAGCGGCTCACCGAGTTCAATTTGATACCGAAAGAGTTGTTGCGGAAGGCGCAGGCGTCCGAGCCTGGAAAGCCTTCCCGTGTCATTCAGCAAACCGTCACGGCCGAACAGGGATCGTTTTACGAAGCCCTGCTGCCATGGCAATTCGAGAATCGGACGCGCCTGATTCTGGGTCTGACATCGTCGCGGGACAGCACGCTGAAAAACATCCGGCAAACGGTCAGCGCGATCCTGATTGCGTCGAGCCTGATCTTCGTATTGAGCATAGTGGTGGGAATTTTTTGGGTGGAACGGTTTATCGATCCGATTGTCGCCTTGACCCGCGCCGTGAAAAAGATCGGCCTCAAGCGCAGCCTGGAAGGCGAACAGCTTGCCGGCAATCGAATTACGGCGGAAGAACTGCGGCCCATCGTCATCGAGGCGCGCGATGAAATCGGCGAGTTAAGCGCGGCGTTCAACGTGATGATCGCCGAACTGCGGCACGCCATGGAGACCCTGGAGCAGAGTGTGCAGGCACGCACCGCCGAATTGCGCCAGCAAACGCGTTATCTGCGTACGCTCATCGATACGCTTCCCTTGTGGGTGTGGCTCAAGGATACGCGGCGCCGTTACCTGGCCACCAACCAGGCCAATGCCGATGCCTGCGGCCATACGGTCGGCGAGATGATCGGCAAGTGCGACCAGGATCTGTGGCCGCCCGAGCTTGCGCAGCGCCTCGACGCCGATGACATGGAAGTCATGGCTTCAAGCCAGCGCAAGACTGTGGAGGAAGCCATCGCAGGCGCGAACGGCATCGTCTGGATGGAAACCTTCCGGGCGCCGGTGCTGGACGAGGACGGTACGGTGCTCGGGACGGTCGGCGCCGCCCGCAACATCAGCGAGCGCAAGGCGGCGGAAGAGGCACGGGAAGCGGCCTTGACGGAAGCGGTGCGACTGGCACGGCAACGCAGTGAATTTCTGGCGCAGATGAGCCATGAGCTGCGTACACCGCTGAACGCCATCATGGGTTATGCGCAGATCCTGCGACGCGATGCGCATCAGTTGAGCGAGCGCCAGGCAAGCGGTCTGTTGACCATCCAGCAGAGCGGCCAGCATTTGCTCACACTCATCAACGACATCCTGGACCTGGCGCGCGTCGAGGCCAATAAACTGGAGTTGTACCCGTCCGCCATTCATCTTTCCCAGTTCCTGCGCGCGTTGGCGGAAATCATCCGTGTCAAGGCTGACGAGAAATGCCTGTCGTTCACATACTGGGTATCGCCGGACTTGCCGGCCTCGGTGAAGGTGGACGACAAGCGCTTGCGCCAGGTACTGCTCAACCTGTTAGGCAATGCGGTCAAGTTCACCGATCAGGGCGAGATAAGCTTGCGCGTGCGGGGCGCGACGGCCGGCGCGCCCCGTCCATGGAAAGACAGCGCTGGAGAGGCAACGGTGCGGCTGCGCTTCGAGGTGCAGGACAGCGGCATCGGCATGAGCGATGAACAGGTATCGCGCATATTCCAGCCGTTCGAACAGGTGACCGAGGTGCGGCGGCGCGAGGGCGGGACCGGACTGGGCCTGGCCATCAGCCAGCAACTGGTCCATCTGATGGGCGCGACCATCCAGGTCAAGAGCCAATCGGGCAAAGGCAGCCTCTTCTGGTTCGAGCTGGATCTGCCGGTTGCCGAGGCCGGGATAGCCGCCTTGCCCGTGCAACGGACCGTCATCGGCTATGCGGGTCCGCGCAAGAAGGTGCTGATTGTGGATGACGTGCCGCAAAATCGCGCCATGCTGATGGATGCCCTGCGTCCGCTGGGGTTCGAGGTTTTTGATGCCGGGAACGGCCAGCAATGTCTGGAGTCGCTCAATAGCGTCAAGCCCGATCTGATCTTGATGGACCTCGTGATGCCGGTGATGGATGGCCGGGAGGCGACGCGCACGATCCGCAATTTGCCGGAGTTCGCCCGGATTCCCATCGTCATGGTCACCGCCAGCGCCACCCGCGACGATGAGTCGAGAAGCTATGCGGCCGGCGCCAGCGCGTTCATCCCCAAGCCTGTCGAGCAGGACATCTTGTTGAGGATAATCGGCGAGCAGTTATCCTTGAACTGGATCGACGATGAATCTGCGCAGGAACCGGCCGGAGAGTGGGGCAAGCAAGCAGTCGATTTCGCCATTCCGGCACCGGATGAAATAGAGGCGCTCTATCAACTGGCCCGGCTGGGCGACATGAAAAAGATCGGCGAACAGGCGGATTACCTGAAAGGCCTGGACCCGCGTTACGCCCCCTTCGCCAGGCGCTTGCAAAGCCTGGCGAAAAACTATCAATCCAAAGCCATCGCCGCCCTGGTGGAGCGGTATCGCACAGAACACGAAGAGGCGCGGACCGAGAATCCGCCAGCGTGAAACGACATCGCTAGCATCACGTGCCCCGCTTCATGACCTCTCCGACATCCTCAAGAAAGGGGGCATCATGGTACGCATTCTCGTAGACCTTCCTGAGCGGCAAGTGAAAGACCTCGCCGCGATCGCTGCCGCCGAAAAGTCGTCACCCGCTGAAGTCATCCGCAAGGCGGTGGCGGCTTATATCGATCGGGAAAAAGCCCCGACAGCGAGCGTGTTCGGCATTTGGAAAGATCGTGGGGTCGATGGCTTGGCGTACCAGGAGTGGGCACGCTCCGAATGGTGAAAGCGTTGTTCGATACCAGCGCGCCGCCACACCGCCCCAGTGACGCAGTCAATATTCTTGGCGTCGTAACTTCCCGCTAAACGCTCTCCGCGTCCCCGCATCCACGCGCCATTGCGCGCGTATTTCCCCCGTCTAATTTTTCCCAGTCCTCCGCGCCGTCGGGTCGCGCGCGCCGCCGCGGGCGTTCCGTTCGATTCGCAGTTCGATTTCCGGCCGCGCCGGACGCCGGCGACCGGAAATCGCACGCCCCGGCCACCCCGCCGGCGC
>JACMLV010000320.1 GCA_014379395.1 Burkholderiaceae bacterium | reverse complement strand
CCGCCACACCCCGTTCTTCAACAACTATCGTCCACAGTTCTACTTCCGTACCACGGACGTGACCGGTTCGATCGAGTTGCCAGCGGACAAAGAAATGGTCATGCCAGGCGATAACGTGTCGATCACCGTCAAGCTGATCAATCCGATCGCGATGGAAGAAGGTCTGCGCTTCGCGATCCGCGAAGGCGGTCGTACCGTCGGCGCCGGCGTCGTTGCCAAGATTCTGAGCGAAGCAGGTAAGTAATTGATTCGGCGGCGCCGGTTTCGCATCGGCGCCGTTGGTATTAATTATTGTGGGCCGGCATCAATCCAGTCTTATTCGATGGTATGATGTCGGCCCAGCAGTTGCAGCACGATCATGATTCTTATTGCCGCGCGTGGCCAGTCCACCCGGCTCGTTCTTTTTAAGGAAATACCATGTCCGCACCAAATCAAAAAATCCGCATTCGCCTGAAGGCTTTCGATTACAAACTGATCGACCAGTCGGCCTTGGAAATCGTTGAAACCGCCAAGCGCACCGGCGCTGTGGTCAAGGGTCCAGTGCCTTTGCCAACCCGCATTCAGCGTTTCGACGTGCTGCGTTCCCCGCACGTCAACAAGACCTCGCGCGACCAGTTCGAAATCCGTACCCACCAGCGCCTGATGGACATCGTCGACCCAACGGACAAGACCGTTGACGCGTTGATGAAGCTCGACTTGCCAGCTGGCGTCGACGTCGAAATCAAGCTGCAGTAATCAAGTATTGACGCCGGCGGAAATGATTTCCGCCAGCCAGATTGGGGTCGGGCCGGTTCGTCGCAAGACGAATTGCCCCGGCCCCAGTTGCGTTTGGGTTTAATCGAGGCAGTTGATCAGGCGCGCGCGTTCGGTGCGCAGCAGCACCGCCGGGGGCGGGTTGTGCGACATCTTGACCATGTCGAGCGCGATGGCGAGCATCAGGTCCATGCTCGACAGGTGCATCAAAAACCATTGCGGCAATTGTTTGACGACGTGGCGTCCGGCCTCGATGTCGCCCAGCGCCACCAGCGGTTCGACGTGCAGCAGGCCGTTGACGACGTGCGTATGCTGCTCGTGGTGGACGCGGCGGGCCGGGAACTTGATTTTTTCCATCAGCGCCTCTTCCTCCTGGAAGTCGCGTTCAAAGGTGGTGATCAAGGCTTGGAAGCCGGCGCGGAACTGCTCGCAGGGCGCGATAGCCAAGCGCCCGAGTTCCTCCAGTAGTCGCTGGTGCGCGTTATCCATCTCCGGTACGCCCAACAACATCTCCGATGTCCATCTGATTGCGAGCATTTGTTAGCTCCTTGTCTACGCGCAAGTTTAACCGCCGGTCATTCAGACTAGTCGGCGAAATAGGGCTTGTCAAGGTTGCTTTTAGGGTATGGATGCCCGCCGGTTTGCCGGCCGACGCGCAGGTGGGCTAGTGTAGTGTTGCGCGCTGATTGCGACTTATAAAAATAGCGGATTTTTCGCCGAGACAAGGAAAAAACCGCAGCAATACCGAGGTATTGCGAGGATTTTTGACGCGGTATCGGCGGAAAAGACGCATTTGTATGTCGCAAGAAGAGCGCAACACTACACTAGGAGTTGCCGGCGCCTATTCCAGGCGCTCGTTGAGCAGGCGGGCGCGCTCGGTGCGCAGAAACACCGATGGCGGCGGATTTTTGGGTTGCTTGACCATGTCGAGCGCGATGGCCAGCATCAGGTCGAGGGTCGACAGATGGTTCAAAAACCATTGCGGCAATTGCCGGATGACTTCGCGGCCGGCGGCGATGTTGCCCAGTTTGACGCTCGGGGCCACGTGCAGCAGGCTGTTCAAGACGCGGGCGTGCTCGTCGTGATGGCTTTGCGGGTTCGGGAAATTGATTTGCTGCATCAACTCCTCCTCCTCCCGGAAGTCGCGCTCGAGGGCGGCGATCAGGTTGAAAAAGCCGCTGCAAAACGCCTCGCCGTCGGCGGTGGCCAGGCGCCCCAACTCCTCGACCATGGCCTGGTGGGCCTGGTCCATCGCGGGCACGCCCAGTAGCATTTCTGATGACCAACTAACTATGTGCATATGCGCCCCTTGTCTGTGCAAGTGCAGGCTAAAACGCGCACTATAGTCGTAACGGAAACTGTTGTCAATGAGCAATGGTTGCCAGCCTCGCACAAGGGCGCGCGCCTGGTGCGCAACAGTCCGACATACCTCCGGTTTACTTGTTGCGTCAAGTGCTTTTCCGGGATATACTTGCCGGCTTCGGTATGGACTCGTCTTTTTTGAGTCTGTGCGTTATTAGTTGTATAAACAGTCAGCCCCGCCCAATCGCAGGTGGGAATGGAGAAAAAATGAGCCTAGGCCTCCTCGGTCGCAAGGTTGGTATGATGCGCATTTTCACGGACGAAGGGGATTCGATTCCTGTCACCGTGTTGGACGTATCGAACAACCGTGTTGCGCAAATCAAAACTCCTGAAACAGACGGTTACTCCGCTGTTCAGGTCGCATTCGGTCAACGTCGCGCATCCCGCGTGAACAAGTCGATTGCTGGTCACCACGCCAAGGCGGGTGTCGAAGCCGGTACCTTCCTGAAGGAATTCCGCGTCGACGCCGCTAAAGCTGCCGAACTGAAAGCTGGCGATGTTGTCGCCGCCTCCCTGTTCGAAGTCGGTCAAAAGATCGACGTGCAAGGTGTCACGATCGGTAAGGGTTACGCCGGCGTCATCAAGCGTTACCACTTCGCTTCCGGCCGTGCTACCCACGGTAACTCGCGTTCGCACAACGTTCCAGGTTCCATCGGTATGGCGCAAGATCCAGGTCGCGTTTTCCCTGGTAAGCGCATGACCGGTCACTTGGGTGACGTCAACCGCACGATTCAAAACCTCGAAATCGCCCGTATCGATGCCGACCGTCAGCTGTTGCTGGTCAAAGGCGCGATCCCAGGTGCGAAAAATGGTCAGGTAGTCGTCTCGCCAGCCATTAAAACCAAAGCCAAGAAGGGAGCTTAAACGATGGAACTCAAGCTTCTGAATGCGCAAGGTCAAGCTGGTTCGAACGTTGCCGCCGCCGATACGATTTTCGGCCGTGACTACAATGAAGCACTGATCCACCAAGTCGTCATCGCGTATCAAGCGAATGCACGCAGCGGTAACCGCAAGCAAAAAGACCGTGAAGAAGTTCACCACACGACGAAAAAGCCATGGCGCCAAAAAGGTACCGGCCGCGCGCGTGCTGGTATGTCGTCCTCGCCACTGTGGCGCGGCGGCGGTCGGGTTTTCCCGAACTCGCCTGACGAGAACTTCACCCACAAAGTGAACAAGAAGATGTATCGCGCAGGTATCTGCTCGATCTTGTCCCAGCTGGCCCGCGAAGACCGTCTGACGGTCATCGAAGACCTGACGATCGAAGCGCCAAAGACCAAGCTGCTGTCGCAAAAGCTGACCGGCATGGGCTTTGATTCGGTGTTGATCATCACCGATACGCTGAACGAAAACCTGGAACTGGCATCGCGTAACCTGCCGAACGTGCTCGTCGTCGAGCCACGTCACGCAGATCCAATGTCGCTGGTGTTCTACAAGAAGATCCTGATCACCAAGCAAGCATTGGCTAAGATTGAGGAGATGTTGGCATGAGCGCGATTTTGAAACATAGCGAAGAACGCTTGATGAAGGTGCTGTTGGCGCCGGTCATTTCCGAGAAGGCCACCATGGTCGCGGAAAAGAACGAGCAAATTGTATTCCGCGTTTTGCCGGATGCAACCAAGCCTGAGATCAAGGCAGCGGTCGAACTGCTGTTCAAGGTTGAAGTCCTGTCCGTCCAAACTGCCAACCGTCAAGGTAAGCAGAAGCGTTCGGGCCGTTTCAACGGTCGTCGTAACCATACCAAGCGTGCTTTCGTGTGCCTGAAGCCTGGCCAGGAAATCAACTTCTCCGAGGAGGCTGCATAATGGCACTCGTTAAGATGAAACCAACCTCGCCAGGCCGTCGCGGCATGGTGAAGGTCGTGAACCCGGACCTGTACAAAGGTCGTCCGTTCGCGGCTCTGGTTGAAAAGAAATCGAAGACCGCTGGCCGTAACAACAACGGTCACATCACCACCCGCCACATCGGCGGCGGTCACAAGCAGCACTATCGCCTGATCGACTTCAAGCGCACCAAGGATGGCATTCCAGCGAAAGTGGAGCGGATCGAATACGATCCTAACCGCACCGCCAATATCGCCCTGCTGTGCTACGCCGACGGCGAGCGCCAGTACATCATCGCAACCAAGGGCATGTCCGTTGGCGACGCGGTGATGAACGGTGCCGAGGCGCCTATCAAGTCGGGCAACTGTCTGCCTATCCGTAACATCCCGGTCGGCACCACGATGCATTGCGTCGAGATGTTGCCAGGCAAGGGCGCGCAGATGGCGCGTACCGCCGGCGCCGGCGTCGTGCTGATGGCGCGCGAAGGTACTTACGCCCAGGTGCGCTTGCGCTCCGGCGAAGTGCGTCGCGTTCACATCGAGTGCCGCGCAACGGTTGGCGAAGTCGGTAACGGCGAGCACAACCTGCGCAAAATCGGTAAGGCCGGCGCGATGCGCTGGCGCGGTGTTCGTCCTACCGTCCGCGGTGTGGTCATGAACCCGGTCGATCACCCGCACGGTGGTGGTGAAGGTAAAACAGCAGCTGGTCGTCATCCAGTTTCGCCATGGGGCCAACAGACGAAGGGTAAGAAGACGCGCAGCAACAAGCGCACGACTTCGATGATCGTCTCGCGCCGCGGCAAGAAATAAGGATAAGACATGACACGTTCATTGAAAAAAGGGCCGTTCTGTGACGCCCACCTGGTGAAAAAAGTCGAGGCGGCGCAAGCGGCCAAAGACAAAAAGCCAATCAAAACCTGGTCCCGTCGTTCGACCATCATGCCGGATTTCATTGGCCTGACGATCGCGGTGCATAACGGCAAGCTGCACGTGCCGGTTTATGTTTCCGAAAACATGGTTGGTCACAAGCTCGGCGAATTCGCCCTGACCCGTACGTTCAAGGGTCACGCTGCTGACAAAAAGGCTAAGAAATAATGGAAACTAAAGCTATCCTCAAGGGTGTGCGTCTGTCGGATCAGAAGGGCCGTTTGGTCGCTGACCTGATCCGCGGCAAGAAGGTCGATGCCGCGTTGAACATTCTGCAATTCAGCCCGAAAAAAGGCGCGGCCATCATCAAGCGCGTTCTGGAATCCGCGATCGCGAACGCCGAGCACAATGACGGCGCCGATATCGACGAGCTGAGCGTGAAGACGATCTACGTCGAAAAGGGTCCAGTCCTGAAGCGCTTCACCGCACGCGCTAAGGGCCGGGGTGATCGTATCTCTAAACAATCCTGTCACATTTACGTGACTGTCGGCAACTAAGGAGTCACGATGGGACAGAAGATACATCCAACAGGCTTCCGCCTGGCCGTCACCCGTAACTGGGCGTCGCGCTGGTATGCTGGCAACGGTAATTTCGCCGCCATGCTCAACGAAGACCTGAAAGCCCGCGCTTACCTGAAGACCAAGCTGAAGAACGCATCGGTCGGCCGCATCGTCATCGAGCGTCCAGCCAAGAACGCGCGCTTCACGATCTACAGCTCGCGTCCAGGCGTGGTCATCGGTAAAAAAGGCGAAGACATCGAAGTGCTGAAGTCGGCGCTGACGAAGATCATGGGCGTGCCCGTGCACGTCAATATCGAAGAAATCCGCAAGCCGGAAATCGATTCGCAGCTGATCGCCGATTCGATCGCCCAGCAGCTCGAAAAGCGCATCATGTTCCGCCGCGCGATGAAGCGCGCGATGCAAAACGCCATGCGTCTGGGTGCCCTGGGCATCAAGATCATGTCGTCGGGCCGCTTGAACGGCATCGAGATCGCGCGTAAAGAGTGGTATCGCGAAGGCCGCGTGCCTCTGCATACCCTGCGCGCCGATATCGACTACGGTACCAGCGAAGCGTCGACCACCTACGGCATCATCGGCGTCAAGGTGTGGGTATACAAGGGTGACCGCGCGCCTAACGGCGACGCACCAGTCATCGACACCCCGGCCGACGAAAAGAAGAGCCGCGGTCCACGCCGTGACGATGGCAAGCCTTCCGGCCGCCCACGTCCAGCCGGTCCCGGTGGTAAACCATCCGCAGCGCCAGTTGTACGCGCCCGCGCCGCTGTCAAGCTGCCCGTCGCTGTACCAGCCGCCGCCGCTGCACCAGCTGAAAAAGCAGGAGAATAACCATGCTGCAACCAGCACGCAGGAAGTATCGTAAAGAGCAGAAGGGCCGCAACACCGGTATTTCGCATTCGCGCGGCACCGCCGTGTCGTTTGGCGAATTCGGTTTGAAGGCGGTCGGCCGCGGTCGCATCACCGCGCGTCAGATCGAAGCTGCCCGTCGCGCCATGACCCGTCACATCAAACGTGGCGGCCGTATCTGGATCCGCGTTTTCCCGGACAAGCCGATTTCGAACAAGCCAGCCGAAGTTCGTATGGGTAACGGTAAAGGTAATCCTGAGTACTACGTCGCTGAAATTCAGCCAGGCAAGGTACTGTACGAAATGGATGGCGTTGACGAAGCGCTGGCACGGGAAGCATTCCGTCTTGCCGCCGCTAAACTGCCACTGGCTACGACGTTTGTCGTGCGCCAAGTCGGCCAATAATTGGAGTTGAATATGAAAGCAACTGAACTCCGCGGCAAAGACCAGCCAGCTCTGCAAAAAGAGCTGAATGACTTGTTGAAGGCCCAGTTCGGCATGCGCATGCAAATCGCAACGCAGCAGCTGAGCAACACTTCGCAACTCAAGAAGGTACGCCGCGACATCGCGCGTGTGAAGACGGTCATGAATACGAAGGAAGCCAAATGAACGATCCAGTGAAAAAGCCGCTCAAGCGCACGCTGATCGGTAAAGTGGTCTCCGACAAAATGGACAAGACCGTCACCGTTCTGATCGAGCGTCACGTCAAGCACCCCCTGTACGGCAAGATCATCATGCGTTCGAACAAGTATCACGCGCATGACGAATCGAACCAGGTCAAAGCCGGTGACACGGTTGAGATCCAGGAAGGTCGCCCGATCTCGAAGACCAAGGCTTGGACAGTAACCCGTGTGGTGCAAGCCGCACCTGCTGTTTAATTAATCCTTGTCAGCCCGCTGGTATTGTGTGATACTAGCGGGCTTCGTTCAAGTAGTGCCGCAAGTGTCTGGTCACAGGCAGCAGGTCAGCGGTCAGTAATGTATGAAGGTCATGCACCCAATCGGTGCCGCTCTGCATGGGTGGCGCTGGCGGGACCAAAACTGACCGTGGGTCTGCATTGTGCGGATTTTTCGGCTTAAGTTGGGAAAGAGAATACTATGATTCAAACTGAAAGCCGGCTCGAAGTGGCCGACAACACCGGTGCCAAGGAAGTTATGTGCATCAAGGTGTTGGGCGGTTCCAAGCGCCGTTATGCAGGCATTGGCGATGTGATCAAGGTAACCGTTAAGGTTGCTGCGCCACGTGGCCGTGTCAAAAAAGGTGAAATTTATAACGCTGTGGTTGTGCGTACCGCTAAAGGTGTGCGCCGCCAGGACGGTTCCTTGGTCAAGTTCGACGGCAACGCCGCCGTGCTGCTGAACGCCAAGCTCGAACCGATTGGTACACGTATTTTTGGGCCAGTCACGCGCGAACTGCGTACTGAGAAGTTCATGAAGATCGTGTCCCTGGCACCGGAAGTCCTGTAAGGAGTCGTAATGGATAAGATTCGTAAAAACGACGAAGTCATCGTTCTGACCGGGAAAGACAAGGGCAAGCGCGGTGTTGTTCAGCAACGTATCGATGCTGAGCATGTCGTGGTTGAAGGCATCAACGTCGCTAAAAAAGCGACCAAGCCGAACCCAATGACCGGCGTAACTGGTGGCATCGTCGACAAGACCATGCCAATTCACGTGTCCAACGTTGCATTGTTCAAT
>JACMLV010000319.1 GCA_014379395.1 Burkholderiaceae bacterium | reverse complement strand
GCTCACCTCTACGTTATGCCGCTATGATCTTTTGCTGTCTTGTATCTGCTCTGCTGCTTAGTTCTGGCTTCGTCATCCCGATAACCCAATAAGTCACACGCAGCGTCTCCTCCCACTCGTTATGGTGCATCTATGGGCCTTGATACCGTCGAATTAATTTTCGCATTTGAAGATGAGTTCGGAATCACAATCAAAGATGAAGATGCCGAAAAATTGGCAACTCCAGGGGGCGTTGCAGACTACGTAATGTCTCGTGTTCGCACGAGTGCCAGTGATTCATGCCCGTCACAAGCTGGTTTCTACCGTATCCGTTCAAGGTTGATGACCACATTTTCAATGTCGCGCAAAGAGATTCACCCAGATTCTTCACTGCATAAAATATTGGAAGGTGATATCCGACGAAATTGGGAAAAACTTCGTATTGCACTTGAAGCTGGACACTTTCCGCAGTTGAAACGGACAAAGATCTCGTTTTATATCTTTGTCTTTGTAATTCCTGCTGTCATTGTCAGTCCGATGATAAACGCAGGCATTTCGTTTTCAGTGCTCGCGACGGTGTTTTGCATTCTGGCATTTTTTGCAAATTATCTCTCCAGTAAGATGGGGACGGTACTTCCATCTCATATTCAGACTGTCGCTGCGTTAATTCCTTATGTGGGGTGTGCTAGCTCAGTTATTTGGAGTCGTGAAATGGTGCTGTCCAAAGTCATTGAAATCACTTCCGAGCAGTTGGGTATCTCAACAGATAAAATTGATGAGGATGCCCATTTCGTATACGACCTCGGTGCTGATTGAAATGAGCGCCTAACTCAACGACTTACGTGTTTAAGTGTCGAGCTCGGGCGGGCACGGGGCATCGAGATAGAGGTACAATTTATATCTCTAAGGAGGCATGTGCCATGGGAAATGAACTTAAATTGCTCGAAGCAGAGGCCCTGAAACTAACGGTTGCTGAACGCGAAGCTTTCGCCCAGCTATTGCTTGCGAGCCTGGATGCAGACGCCGAGATCGAGGAAGCATGGGCGATCGAAACCGAGCGCAGAATTGCTGATATCGAGAGTGGAACGGTGCAAACAATTCCGATTGCTGACGCGCTTGCACAGGTCCGCGCCGCATTGAAGTGAAGCTCGTCATTGCGCCTTACCGTGGTACGCTTTTTATGCCCACGCGACGCACGCTTCCGCGTGGGCACAAAAGCGGTGCCCACCCTACGTATCTCCCAGTGAATTCGGCAACCGCCTCACTTGATACAAACCGCGCGCACCATCTTCATGTCGGTCAGGCCCAGCAAGACCTTCTCCATGCCGTCCATCTTTAAGGTCAGCATGCCGTCCTCCAGCGCGGCGGCGAGCAGTTGGGCTACCCGGCTGCGCTCTTGCAACTGGCGCTTGACCTTGTCGGTGCCCAGCATCAGCTCGTGCAGGCCGACCCGGCCGCGATAGCCGAGGTTGCACTCGCCGCAGCCGACCGCCTTATACATCGTGAACTTGCCGTCGGCGTCGGCGTAGCGCGTCTTCCAACCGGCCAGCACTTCCGCGCGGCCCGCTTCGGCGTCGTCGAGGAAGCGTTCGGTGTGCTGCAACTCCTCGCAATACTCCGTCAGCAAGACGTCGATCTCGGCTTGATCGGGATGCCAGGCCGTCTTGCAGCTGCCGCACAATCGCTTGGCCAGGCGCTGCGCCAGGATGCCGAGCAGGGCGTCGGCGAAGTTGAGCGGATCCATGCCCATGTCGAGCAGGCGCACGATCGATTCCGGTGCGCTGTTGGTGTGCAGGGTGGCGAACACCAGGTGGCCGGTCAGGGACGCTTCGATGCCCATGCCGACGGTTTCCTTGTCGCGCATTTCGCCGACCATGATGACGTCGGGGTCGGCGCGCAGGAAGGCGCGCATGACGGTGGCGAAGTCGAGCCCGGCCTTGCGGTTGACCTGCACCTGGCGCAGCCCTTTTTGGGTGATTTCGACCGGGTCTTCGACGGTCCAGATCTTGGTCTCGGGCTTGTTGAGGTAGTTCAGCACAGAGTGCAGGGTGGTGGTCTTGCCCGAGCCGGTCGGCCCGCACACAAAAAACAGCCCGTAGGGCTTGTCGACCGCGCCGCGCAGGCGCTCCAGGTTGTAGGGCAGCACGCCGAGCTTGTCGAGCGATATCGGCTCGCCCGCCGCCAGGATGCGCATGACGATGTCCTCGACCCCGCCGGAGGACGGGATGGTGGCCACCCGCAGTTCGATGTCGAGCGGGCCGTATTTCTTGAATTTGATCTTGCCGTCCTGCGGTTTGCGCCGCTCGGAGATGTCGAGGTCGCACATGATCTTGACGCGCGCCACCAGCGCGCTGCGATAGCTGGCCGGGATTTCGATGTAGGGCACCAGCGAGCCGTCCTTGCGGAAGCGGATGCCGGTCTTGCCCTTGCCCGGCAGCGGTTCGATGTGGATGTCGGACACGCCCTGCTGGTAGGCGTCGATGATGATTTTGTTGAGCAGTTTGACCAGCTCGTTTTCGATCGCCTCCGACACTTCGGCCGGGGCCTCGCCGTCGCCCTCCGGTTCGCCCGCGTCCATGCCCGAGAGCAGATCGCCGACGCTGCCGGTGTCGCTCGCCGCGCCGAAGAATTGTTCCAGGGTCTGCTCGAAGGCGCGCCGGGTGGTCACGAGCAGCTGCACTTTCGACTTCGGAAAGATCTGGCCGAAGATGCGGTTGCCGGTCAGTTGTTCCGGATCGAGCGCGAGCACGGTCAGGCCGTCCGCGTTTTCGTCGAGGGGCAGCCAGCCGTTTTGCTCCAGATAGCCGCGTTTGAGGTTTTTCAGCAGCGCCAGCGGCTTGGCGCGGGTGGCCTTGAACGGCTCGTAGGGCACTTTGAAAAACTTCGCCAGCGCCGCGCCGATGGCGGCCTGCGGCACGTCGAAGTCGGCCTCGAGCACCTGTTCGATGTCCAGTTCCTGCTTGCGCGCCGAGCGCGTCGCCAGTTCCATCTCGGCGCCCGAGAGGACGGCGTCGGCCACCAGCGCGTCGTATTTGGTGCGCGCGAACTGGGGCGGCTTCATGCGCTGGCTGAAGGCGATCGAGAGCGTCTCGCACAGCTCCTTGACGCCTTGCGCCATGATGGCCGAGAACGGCCCGCCGGCGCGGTTGTTGATGAACTGGAGCACGCCGAGCAGCTGGTTCGATTGCACCGCCAGCAGCGGCGCGACCAGCATTTGCCGGGTGCGGTAGCCGGTGCGCTGGTCGACGCCTTGCTGGAAGTGCAGCTCGGACGAATGGCGCGCCAGTTCGGCCTCGTCGTAGACGTCGGCCAGGTTCAGGGTGCGGCGCGTCAGGGCGACGTAGCCGGCGATGCTTTGCGGCGAGACGGGCAGCTTCAGGTCGCGAAACGAGGTCAGCCCGGTCTTCACCTTGGAGACGATGCAATCGCCCTCGAGCGCGTACAGGGTGAAGCGCTCGCAGTCGAACAGGTCGCAAAACGCCATGCCCAGGTCGAGCATGATTTCATCGAGATTGCTGGTGGCGTGGATCTGGTTGGTGAGCGTTTGCAGCTTTTTGAAAAAGTCGAGCCGCAAGTCGAGCTCGGTTGGCGCCGCACCGTTCAGCGCCGCCGCCGCGGGGGACGCGCTGGTCGGCGCCGCGTCGGAATTCATAATTCGACCTCGAGGCCTTCGTAGGCGAGGAACACTTGCAGGCCGGGCGGCAGGGGGCCTTGCTGCGCCAGCGCGGCGGCGAACGCGGCTTCGAGTTCGTCGTCGCCGCGGGTCGGCTCGTGGTGGGTGCAGTACAGGCGCTTGGCGCCGCTGCGCCGCGCCAGCGCGAAGGCCGAGTCGAAGGTGCCGTGGCCCCAGCCGCGCTTGGCCGGATATTCGTCGCGCGTGTAGGAGCAGTCGACGATGAGGGCGTCGACGCCGCGCATGACGGCGTCGCTGTCGCGCTCGCGCTGTTCGATCAGTTGGCCGAACGCGGCGTGGCGCGCGTCGCCCTCGGGGTAGATGTTGTAGTGCGGCTCATGGTCGCCGGTGAAGAACAGCGATTTGCCGTTGCATTCGACGCGGTAGCCGAGGTCGCTCACCGGATGGTTCATCAGGGCGTTGTGGACGGTGGCGTCGCCGACCCGGTGCGGCACGCCCACTTGCAGCGTGTGGTACTCGATGGCGGCGTCCATTTCCGCCTCGCTGACCGGGAAATAGCTGTTTTGCAGCTGCACCCCCATCACGTGCTCGATGCCGTGGCCGCTGACCGGGTCGTGCGCGCCGTGCAGGCGCACCCGGTTGCCGGGCACGAACAGGGGCGAGAAGAAGGGCAGGCCATGGATGTGGTCCCAGTGGCTGTGGCTGATGAAGATGTTGGCCTCGACCGCCCCGCGCTGCATCAACTCCTGCGCCAGCGGAAAGATGCCGGTGCCGGCGTCGAGCACGATCAAGGTGTCGTCGTCGCTGCGCACCTCGATGCAGGTGGTGTTGCCGCCGTAGCGCACGGTGCGCGGTCCCGGCGAGGGGATCGATCCGCGCACGCCCCAAAACTTGAATTTCATTGAACGCCCTTATGCTTCCCGCCGTCCCCGCCTCATGGTCGCGGGTCGTGTCGTGGAGGTAACGGATCATAACTTTTTTTGATTCGCCGCGCCGCAAAAAATGCGCCGCCGGGCCCTCATGCGCTTCAGCTAAAACGTTGTAACGGCGTTCGCGGATGTCAAAACGGTGGGGAGGGCGCCGTTTTTGCGCCCGAGCGCGCCCGCGGGGGCCGCAAAAGCGCCTCGGCGGCCCCGCTCACCCCACGATGCGCCGCCCGAAAACGCCGCTTCGCCGGCGCCGATTTAAAATTTCCATCAATCAATAATGTACAGCGGCCGGCACCGGCGCTACACTCGCGGCATGCGCGTCGCATTGCCCATTGTCAACACAATAACGGCGCGATCCGACCATCGATCCGGCATTCACTTTTTCAGGCTGATCCTTCATGCAAGATCTGCATCCCACCCAAATCGTCCAGCGGCTCGACCAGCTCACCGAACTGAGCGTCGCGCTCGGGCGCAGTCACGACATCGCCGGCCTGCTCGAACGCATCTTGCTGGCGGCGAAGAACCTGACCGGGGCCGACGGCGGCACCCTGTACCGCCCCAGCGCCGACCGGCGCAGCCTGTGCTTCCACATTTCGCGCAACGACACGCTCGGCCTGCACCAGGGCGGCGTCGACGGCGAGCCGATCGACATTCCCGGCGTGCCGCTGTTCGACGCCGAGGGGCGCCAGAACCTGTCGTCGGTGGCGGCCTACGCGGCCAACCGCGGCGAGTCGGTCAACATCGACGACGTCTACGAGGCCGAGCGCTTCAATTTTTCCGGCATGCGCGCCTTCGACCAGCGCTTCGGCTACCACTCGCAATCGTTTTTGACGGTGCCGATGAGCAACCACGAGGGCGAGTTGATCGGCGTGCTGCAACTGATCAACGCGAAGGACCCGGACACGGGCGTCATCGGCGCCTTTTCCGCCACCGACCAGCGCTTCATCGAGGCGCTGGCGGCGCAGGCTGCCGTCGCCATCACCAACCAGCAACTGATCGTCCAGCTCGAAGAACTGCTCGAAGCGCTGGTGCGGCTGATCAACATCGGCATCGACGAGAAATCGCCCTACACCGGGCGCCATTGCCAGTTCGTGCCGGAACTGACGATGATGCTGGCCGAGGCGGCGCACAACGCCGAGACCGGCCCGCTGGCCGATTTCCGCATGACCGAGGCCGACCGCAAGGAGCTGTGGATGGCCGGCCTGCTGCACGACTGTGGCAAGATCACAACGCCGGTGCACGTGGTCGACAAGGCCACCAAGCTGGAAACCATCTTCGACCGCATCGCCCTGATCGACACGCGCTTCGAAGTGTTGCTGCGCGACGCGGAAATCAAGGCGTTGAAGCGCCAGATCGCCGAGCCCGGCGCGGCCGGCGCCATCGCCGGCGAGCTGCAAGACGAGCTGGCGCAGCTGGCCGACGACCGCGCCTTCCTGCGCCGCGCCAACGTCGGCGGCGAGGGCATGGCGCCGCAGGACCAGGAGCGGGTGCTGCGCATCGCCAAGTACCGCTGGGTCAATCCGGAGGGCGTCGAGGCCGACTTCCTCGACGCCGACGAGGCCAGCAATCTCACCATCCGCTTCGGCACGCTGACCGACGCCGAGCGCAAGGTCATCAACAACCACATCTCGGTGACGATCCGCATGTTGGAGGCGCTGCCGTGGCCGAAGCATTTGAAAAACGTGCCGGAATACGCCGGCGGCCACCACGAGCGGATGGACGGCAAGGGCTATCCGCGCGGCCTGACCAAGAGCCAGATGTCGGTGCAGGCGCGCCTGATGGCGATCGCCGACATCTTCGAGGCGCTCACCGCGCGCGACCGGCCCTATAAGAAGGGCAAGCTGCTGTCGGAATCGCTGCGCATCCTGGGCAACTTCGCCCAGAACGGCCACATCGACCCGGACTTGTTCGACATCTTCATCCGCAGCAAAATTTATATGGTGTTCGCCGAAAAGAACATGGACGCCTGGCAGATCGACGCCATCGACGAGTCGGCCATTCCCGGCTACACGCCGTAACGATCGCGCGCTATCGCTTGGACTTGCGCGCGTCGGCGCGCAAGGCGCCGACCGTGTCGAAGCGCGCGGCGGCGGCGGCCTCGTCCTGTCGATACACTTGCCAGTCCCGGATATCGGTCGCGTCGTCGATCGGTTTTGCCGGCCCCCGGTACGACCACGCGCCCTCGTATTCCTGCTGCTCGGCCTGCGACTGGCCGCGCATTTTCAACGCATAGGAAATGCTGGCCCCGCTGCGCCTGAGCACACCGCTCACGTGCGACGCCGGGAGGCCCGGCACGGCGTTCTGCGGAAAATCGAAATCGAGCGCCGTTTCGGCGTCGAGCTTGCACGGATGGGGCACCCGCCACTGCAGGTATTGCAATGGAATCCCGGCGACCATGTCGAGGCCCATGAACTCGTCGGGATGGACGGCGTGCGGCGCGCGCGTCAGGCCGCCCACGCCGGCCAGCAGGATCAATTCCCTGGTCGAGCGAGCGTCCTCGACGCGCACCCGCAGCGCGTCGGAAAATTTGCTCAGGCCGATCTTCAACTGCGAGGTTTTGAACTCGCTCGATATGTCCGTGCCGTCGGCCCACGCGAGCGTGTCGGGGCAGGCCGGCTTGGGCGCGGCGGTGGCCGCCGATGCGCTGGCGAGCAGAGTCAACAGGGTTAGCAGGGCCGGGCCGATGCGCCCGCCAAAGTTATCAAGTTTCAAACGACGCTCCTGCGTTGGTGTTGCTTTCATGGAAGAGCCGGATACTACCATCGCGCCGACCCGGCGCCGGCCGATGTTCTACAATGCCGCTTGACCTTCCCATCATGGGATGGTTGATGCTTGTATCACCAACCCCGCCACTACCAACTCGCTGGCCTATCCATGGACACTATTCTGACGCCCCATTCCCAATCACTGCGCATCGATGGCATGAGCTGCGCGTCCTGCGTCGGCCGGGTCGAAAAGGCGCTCAAGGCGGTGCCCGGCGCCGATCAGGTCAGCGTCAACCTGGCCACCGAGACGGCGCGGGTCGAGTCCGCCGTCGCGCTCGATTTCGGCGCGCTCAAGCAGGCCGTCGAGCAGGCCGGCTACCAACTGGCGCAGGAGGAAGTGACGCTCACAATCGCCGGCATGACCTGCGCCTCCTGCGTCGGGCGGGTCGAAAAGGCGCTGCGCAAGGCGCCCGGCGTGATCGAGGCCAGCGTCAACCTGGCCACCGAGAGCGCGCGCGTCAAGCTCGCCGGCGGGATCGACGTCGGCGTGCTGATCGCCGCCATCGACGCCGCCGGCTATCAGGCCACGCGGCCGGCCGCCAAGG
>JACMLV010000318.1 GCA_014379395.1 Burkholderiaceae bacterium | reverse complement strand
TAGCCGCGCGGCGGTTTTGTTCCTCCATATGTTCGTTAGCGCACGGTAACGATTCCCGCGCGTACTTAACATGCCATGAGGAAGTTATTTCCCCTGTTCACGCCAGGCCGGCGCGGCCTCGCCCGACGTGCGCGACGACCAGCTGCGGACACGAGAGGCACAAGTTGAATCAATCCATCAAACACCTGGCGGACAATCTGGCGGACTGGCGCGACGCGGTCTTCGGCGGCGCGCGCGCCCCCGACCGGCTCGACAACGCGCTGCCGCTGCGCTCCGAACTGTTCAGCGCGATGCAGATGGCGGCGCACGGCAAGACCCTGGCCGCGTCGCATTTCCTCGGCCGGCAGGGCGGCCCCGACCGCCTGCTGGCGCGCCTGGCCGACAACGCCCTGCTGATCCAGGCCACCGTCAACGAACTGACCGCCACGCTCGAAGGCGGACGCCAGATCACGCCGGCCTCCGAGTGGCTGCTCGACAATTTCTACCTGATCGAGGAGCAGATCCGCACCGCGCGCCGGCACCTGCCGAAAAACTACAGCAAACAACTGCCGCGCCTGGGCAACGACGGCGCCGAGGGCTGTCCGCGCGTCTACGGCATCGCGCTCGAAATCATCGCCCACGGCGACGGCCGCGTCGATCCGGAGAGCCTGTGCCGCTTCGTCGAGGCCTATCAGGACGTCGCCACGCTCAAGTTGGGCGAACTGTGGGCGATCCCGATCATGCTGCGCCTGGCGCTGATCGAAAACCTGCGCCGGGTCGCCGCGCGGGTGGCCGAGAACCGCGCCCAGCGCGACCTCGCCAACGCCTGGGCCGACCAGATGACGACGATCGCCGACTCCAATCCCAGCGGCCTGATCCTGGTGGTGGCCGACATGGCGCGATCAACGCCGCCGACCAGCAGCGCCTTCGTGGCCGAGCTGGCGCGCCGGCTGCAAGGCCAGAGCCCGGCGCTGACCCTGGCGCTGACCTGGATGACGCACCGGCTGGCCGAGCTCGACCTCACCATCGAGCAGCAGATCCAGGCCGAGATCGGCCAGCAGGCCGCCGACCAGGTGACGATCGCCAACAGCATCGGCAGCCTGCGCTTCCTCGGCAGCATGGACTGGCAGGAGTTCGTCGAAACCATGAGCGCGGTCGAGCACACGCTGCGCTGCGACCCGGCCAACGTCTACGGCCAGATGGACTTCGCCACGCGCGACCAGTACCGCCACGCGGTCGAGCGCATCGCGCGCCACAGCCCGCGCTCCGAGACCGAGGTGGCCGAACTGGCGCTGCAACTGGCGCGCGAGCACGCCGGCCGTGGCGTAGTGCAGTTTGCTCTGCGCGCTCTGGACAGCGTCGAGAACATTGAGCGTCTTGAAAAGGCGATTGGCCGTCTTGTCATTGATCAGGTCGCGGCCATGCAGCGCCCCGAGCCTGAACGCCGCCATGTTGAAGCGGCCGATAAGTCTGTCGTCTGCGCTGGGCTTTTGGGCGGGCATCGTCAGGTCTCCTGAAAGAATACAACTGCAGGGCAGATTAGCTGCCATGCATTATTATGTCAATTAAAAACGCCTGCCAAATCAAGAGGGTAGGGGAAGCGATTGATTTACATAGGTAAATTCTGCAGAGGTTGACAAAAGGGGCCAAAATCCTATATGTTGCATTGCAGCAATGGTGC
>JACMLV010000317.1 GCA_014379395.1 Burkholderiaceae bacterium | reverse complement strand
GGCGTGTGGATTTACGCCCGCGCGCGGCCGGCCGTCGCCGCGCGCGCCGGCCATTTACATTAATAAAACAGCCGCTTGCGCCGCCGCGCCCGGCGGCGGCAAGGCTGGCATGCTCCGTGCATAACAAGCCACTATCTAGGCGAGCCGTTGTACATCGCTTCGCTTTGCGCTACAGTCGGCCGCGTTGCGCGAGCCAGCGGCGCGCCATCCACCGGCTTATCGAGGTTTGCCTTGCCATCGACCAGACAGTTTTTCACCTCCCGTTCGGCGCTCACCATCGCGGCCTGGATCGGCATACTCGGCCTGAGCCTGGCCGCCATTTCGCTCGCCTACACCTGGAGCAAGCGCGTCGGCTATGCCCAGCTCAACGACATGTCGGCGCATCAGCTCGATCTGTACGCGGCCGGGCTGGAAAGCGAACTGGGCAAACATGAATACCTGCCCGGCATCCTGGCCCTCGACCACAATGTGCTGGCCTTGCTGGACGCGCCCACCGACGCGCAGCTGGGCGCGCGCGTCAACAAACGGCTGGCCGGCCTGAATGTGCGCGCCGGTTCGCTGGCCATCTTCGCGATGGATAAAAGCGGCCTGGTGCGGGCCGCCAGCAACTGGTTCCAGCCGGACAGCCTGGTCGGCAAGGACTTGTCCGGCCAGCCCTATTTTGCCGACGCCATGCGCAACGGCCGCGCGCACCACTTCGCGCCGAACGCGCTGCGCGGCTCGCCCGAGTACTACTTCGCCCAACCGGTGCTGCGCGACGCCGCGCTGGTCGGCGTGGTGGTGGTCAAGATCAGCCTGGAACCGATCGAATCGGCCTGGATCGCCGCCTCCCCCCAGTCGAACCAGGAAATCTTCCTCGTCGTCGATGAAAGCGACACCATCGTGATCGCCTCGGCGCCGGAATGGAAAGACCAGAAGGACAATGGCGTCGCCCTGATGCTGCGCGCCAAGCTCAAGGAGCTGAGCCAGCCGCCCGGCGCCACCGCCATGCCTTTCAATATGCGCTTCATGGCCAGCCTGGAGCACGGCAACCACGCCGTCACCTGGCCGGCCCTGAACCCGCAGGCGCCGCATACCTTGTACGCCACCCAGGAACGCTTCATGGTGCGCCAGGGCTGGCGCCTGATCACCCTGTCGAACGCCTCCAGCGTGATCGCCAATGCGCGCCAGGCCGGCTTCGGCACCGCCGTGCTGGCCGCCTTCATCGGCCTGCTCGGCATGTATCTGGCGCAGCGCCGCCACGCCATCGCCAGCCGGCTGGCGGCGCGCGAGGCGCTGCAGCGGGCGCACGACAAGCTCGAACTGCGCATCGAGCAGCGCACCGCCGAGCTGCATCTGATGAATCAGGAATTGCTGCGCGAGATAGGCGAGCGCAAGCGCGCCGAACAGGTGCTGCGCGCCTCGCAGGACGACCTGCTGCAAGCCAGCAAGCTGGCCCTGCTCGGGCAGATATCGGCCGGCATCACCCACGAAATCAACCAGCCGCTCACGGCGCTGCGCTCGCTGTCGCATAATACGCAGCTGCTGCTCAAGCGCGGCGACCTCGGACGGATCGAACGCAATCTGCGGGCGATCGCCGACCTAACCGAGCGCATCGGCAGGCTGACGGGGCAATTGAAATCGTTCTCCCGCAAGGCCCCGCTGACGGTCGCCCCGGTGGCGCTGGCCAAGGCGGTGGAAAACACCCTGCTGCTGCTGGAAAACCGCATCCGCACCGAGCAGATCGCGCTCGACGTCGACATCGACGCCGGCGTGCGCGCGCTGTGCGACGGCAACCGGCTCGAACAGGTGCTGATCAATCTGTGCGCCAACGCCCTCGACGCGATGCTCGAGGCGCCGCGCAAGATCCTGACCGTGCGCGCCTGGGGCGCCGACGGCCGCGCCTGGATCCGCGTCGAAGACAGCGGCGCCGGCATTGCGGACGCCGTGATGGCGCGCCTGTTCGAGCCGTTCTTCAGCACCAAGCTGTCCGGCCAGGGCCTCGGCCTGGGGCTGGCGATATCGGCCGACATCGTGCGCGAGTTCGGCGGCGTGCTGCGCGCCATCAATGTCGAGGGCGGCGCCGCGTTCGAACTCGATCTCAAACTCACAGAGGAAGACAGTTATGTTTGACGGATTCAAGATCGTGTTTGTCGAGGACGACGAATCGGTGCGCAGCAGCGTCGGCGAAACGCTGGAGCTGGCCGGCTTCGAGGTCCATCCCTTCGAGTCGGCCGAACGCGCGGTGCCCCACATCACGCCCGGCTTCGCCGGCATCGTCATCAGCGACGTGCGCCTGGGCCGGATGGACGGCTTCGGCCTGATGCGCCATGTGCTCGACACCGATCCGACCATCCCGCTGATCCTGGTCACCGGCCACGGCGACGTGACGATGGCGGTCGAGGCGATGCGCCAGGGCGCCTACGACTTCATCGAAAAGCCGTTCGCGATGGAGCGGCTGGTGACGGTGGCCACGCGCGCGATGGAAAAACGGATCCTGAAAATCGAGGTCGACACGCTGCGCCGCCAGCTGCGGAACCAGCGCGGCATCGACGCCACCCTGCTCGGCATTTCGCCGGCGATCACGCTGCTGCGGCGCCAGATCCTGAACCTGGCCGACACCTCGGCCGACGTGCTGCTGATCGGCGAGACCGGCACCGGCAAGGAGGTGGTGGCGCGCTGCCTGCACGATCACAGCCTGCGGCGCAAGGCCAATTTCGTCGCCATCAATTGCGGCGGCCTGCCGGAAAACCTGTTCGAGAGCGAGATCTTCGGGCACGAGGCGGGCGCCTTCACGAACGCCGGCAAACGCCGCATCGGCAAGATCGAACACGCCGACGGCGGCACCCTGCTGCTCGACGAAATCGAAAGCATGCCGATGGGCTTCCAGGTCAAGCTGCTGCGCGCGCTACAGGAGCGCAAGATCGAGCGGCTCGGCTCGAACGAGCAGTTGCCGATCGACTTCCGGATCGTGGCCGCGACCAAGTGCGATCTGCAGGAACTGAGCGCGCAGCAAAAGTTCCGCGCCGACTTGTATTACCGGCTCAATGTCGCCGTGCTGGAACTGCCGCCGCTGCGCGAACGGCGCGAAGACATTCCGATCCTGTTCGAGCACTTCCTGCTGGAGGCGGCGCTGCGCTATGGCCGCGAGGCGCCGGCCCTGCAGGGCCCGTATATGCGCAAGCTGATGGCCAACGACTGGCCGGGCAACGTGCGCGAGCTGCGCAATGTCGCCGACCGCATGGTGCTGGGCCTGCTCGGCGGCCAGGATCAGGCCGCGCAGGCGGTCACGCCGGCCAATCTGACGCTGACCCAGCAGATGGACATCGTCGAAAAGACCCTGATCGAGCAGGCGCTGAAGGAACACAACGGCCGCCCGCAAAGGGTCTGCGACACGCTCGGCATCGGCAAGAAGACCCTGTACGACAAGTTGCACCGGCACGGCATCGTGATCGACGACTACCGGCCGGCCTGACGCGACCGGCCCGGTACAAGGGGGCCTCGAAAAACCGTAGCGAGCGGCGTAAGTTCGGCAGGAGAAGCGCAGCCGTACGAAGGTACGGTGAGCATCGCAGTGCCGTAGTGCGTCGCGCAGTAGGTTATTCGAGCTTCCCTTAGCGGTAGTCGCCGGCCTGACGCGACCGGCCCGGTACAAGGGGGCCTCGAAGAACCGTAGCGAGCGGCGCAAGTTCGGCAGGAGAAGCGCAGCCGTACGAAAGTACGGTGAGCATCGCAGTGCCGAAATTGCGTCGCGCAGTAGGTTATTCGAGGTCCCCTTAGCGGTAGTCGCCCAGATTGCCTGAATCGGTGGGGTTGGCGATCACCCGCCTGAGCACGGCGCTCATCGGCAGCTGGAGCTGGATCTTGTTCGGCGGTATCGGCGTCAGAAACCACTTCTGATAGAGCTGGTTGATTTCGCCGCTGCGGAACAGCTCGACGATGGCCTGATCGGCGATTTTCTTGAATTCCGGATCGTTTTTCGGCAGCATGATGCCATACGGGTCGACCGACAGATCGACGCTCGCTATCACGTAATCGGCCGGCTTCCTGGCGCTCGCCGCCAGGCCGTACAGCAGCACGTCATCCATCACGAAGGCGTCGGCGCGACCGCTCTCGAGCAGCTGGAAGGCGTCGGCGTGGTCCTTGCCCGCGACAATTTGCATGTCCAGTCCCTGTGTGCGGTTCAGTTCGGCCAGCGCCTTGATCGAGGTGGTGCCGGCCGTGGACGCCACCACCTGCCCCCTCAACTCTTGCAGGCTCTGGATGTTGGCCGGCTTTTTCGACATCAGGCTGCTCAAGGCGACAAAGGTGGTGACGGAGAACCCGACCGATTTCTGGCGCTCCAGCGTGTTCGAGGTGGAACCGCATTCGATATCGACGATGCCGTTGGCGACCAGGGCAATCCGGTTGGCCGAGGTGACGGGACGAAACTGCAGCTCGAGCGCGGGCAGTTTCAGCCGCTCCTTGAGGGCGTCGACGATTTTGTGGCACAGGTCGATCGAATAGCCGATCGGCCGCTGCTGCCGGTCGAGATAGGAAAAGGGAATCGAACTGTCGCGGAAACCGACCGTGATGATCCCGGTTTCCCTGATCTTCCTGAGCGTGGACGACTCCTGCGCGCCGGCCTGGCAGGCGCAAGCCAGGCCACAGACGAGTACCAGGAATAAGTCTTTCACGCTCATATCGCGTCCAGCCATACAGTGGGGAAGTGCGGATCGGGGGCGCGGGGGCCGGATCGCGGGGCCGGAAACACGGCCG
>JACMLV010000316.1 GCA_014379395.1 Burkholderiaceae bacterium | reverse complement strand
CCAACGACGGAGCGGCACCAGGACAAAGGCGTCCACCCAGCCCGGTTTTTTTACCGGTGTCCGGGTGGACGCTTTTTCGTTTTCTTCCGGGCTAAAACCGCAGACGACAGGCGCGCCGTCCACTTGACAGACTCCCAAACGAGCGCGTGATGCCAAGTCACCGCTTGATGCCGCCCCGATCCCCGACTCGCAGTCAGGCGGGTCGCGCGGCCACCCGTTTGAGAATGCTTGAAACATTTGACCGGACCTCGTCATCGGCGCGGCGCCGCGGATCGATTCAGTCGTCGAGGCCGGTTATCTGCCCGGCCCGACGGCGCTCGGCGAACGGATGCTGGCCATGCTCGACATCGACAGGCCGATCTCCGGCCCGCAGACCGAAACAATTTAAAAATGACAATAGAAGGATCCATGTAAATGAATATGACCAATATGAAAATCGGCGCGCGCCTGGGTACCGGCTTCGGCCTGGTGCTGATACTGATGGCGGCCGTGCTTGCGGTTGGGGTGCTGCGTCTGACCAGCATCGGCGCGATCGTCAATAAAACCGTCGAGAAGGACTGGGTCAAGGCGCAAGCGGCAACCGTCGTCAACGTCGGCACCCGCACCAATGCGCGCAACACGCTGGAGTTGATGCAGACCAGCGATCGCGCGGCCAGCGCGAAAATTCATGAACGGATCGAAGCCAATAAGAAGGCGATTGGCGCCGCCATCGACACGCTCGACAAGTTGATTTATTTGCCGGAGGGGCGGACCTTGCTGTCCAAGCTGAAGGATGAGCGCGTCCGCTATGTCCAGTCGTTCGGCAAGGTGTTGCAACTGGTCCAGGCGGAGCGGCGCGCCGAGGCCTCCGACATGATGCTGGCCGAAACGCTGCCGATGCTCGATGTCTTGCAGGCGACCGTTGATCAACTGTCGCAATTGCAGAACGGCATTGTCGAAGCCAGTGGCGTGGAAGCGGAGCGGGCGGTCGATTCGTCCCGCATCCTGATGGCCGCCCTGGGATGCGCGGCGCTGTTGGCGGGCATCGTCCTGGCCTGCTGGATCACGCGCTCGATCACCGGGCCGATCGATGCCGCGGTGCAGGTCGCGCAAGCCGTCGCGGCCGGCGACCTGAGCAGTCGCATCGAAGCGACCGCGAAGGACGAGACCGGCAATCTTCTGCGCGCGCTGAAAGACATGAACGATAACCTGGCGCGCATCGTCGGCCAAGTGCGCACAGGCACCGACACCATCGCCACCGCATCGAGCCAGATCGCGGCGGGCAACCTCGACCTTTCCGCCCGCACCGAACAGCAAGCCAGTTCGCTGGAAGAAACGGCCGCCTCGATGGAGCAATTAATCAGCACGGTGAAACAAAACGTCGACAACGCGCACCAAGCCAACCGACAGGCGATGAGCGCGTCCGACATCGCGCTCAAGGGCGGCGCCGTGGTATCGCGGGTGGTCGATACGATGGGCTCGATCAACGACTCGTCGAAGAAGATCGCCGACATCATCGGCGTGATCGACGGCATCGCGTTCCAAACCAATATCCTGGCGCTGAACGCGGCGGTCGAGGCGGCGCGCGCCGGCGAACAAGGCCGCGGTTTCGCGGTGGTCGCGACCGAGGTGCGCAACCTGGCGCAACGCTCGGCCGCTGCGGCCAAGGAGATCAAGGTGCTGATCGACGATTCGGTCATGCAGGTCGACGCCGGCAGCAAGCTGGTCGACCAAGCCGGCTCGACAATGCAGGAGATCGTCGCGAGCGTCGGGCGCGTGACCGCCATCATGAGCGAGATCACCTGCGCCAGCCAGGAGCAACAGGCGGGGATCGAACAAGTCAACCAGGCGGTGGTGCAGCTCGATCAGGCCACGCAACAAAACGCCGCGCTGGTGGAGGAGGCGAGCGCGGCGACCGCATCCTTGCACAGTCAGGCCGACGGTCTGGCGCAGGTGGTGAGCTTGTTCAGGCTTGGGGACGGCGCGGAACGCAGCGCACGCCTGGACGCGGCGATCACGGCGACCGCCACGCAGCTTGCGGGCCGAAGAAGCCATGCCCCCGGCGTGATGGCATAGCCCGTGCAACCGATGCGCAACCTTGCGATCTCGAGCGGTCCGGCCCGGCCCGAAGCGCCGGCGCGCCGGCGGCCACGCGCGAGGTGCTGCTGGCCGGGATTGCGCGCGCCCCGGTAGCCCAGAAATCCCCGCCACCAGCCTCAATTCGACGGCGAAGACGTCCTATCCAACAGCTCGTTGACCGGCGCCAGATCGGCCTCGCCGAGGGTGCCGGCGGCGGCCTTCAGGCGCAGCCCGCTCATCAGGGTGTCGTAGCGCGCGCGCGACAAATCCTTTTGCGTGGCGAACAGCTGGCGCTGGGCGTTGAGCACGTCGATGTTGATGCGCACACCGACCTGATAGCCGAGCTGGTTCGATTCGAGCGCCGACTTGCTCGACACCTCGGCCGCCTGCAGGGCGCGCACCTGGGCCAGGCCGCTATTGACGCCCAGATAGGCCTGGCGCGCGCCCTGCGAGGCGGCGCGGCGCGCCGATTCGAGGTCGTTGCGGGCGCGATCCTCGAGCGCGATCGCCTCGCGCACCCGGCTGTTGACGCCGAAGCCGGCGAACAGCGGCACGCTCCACTGCACGCCGATGGCGTTGGTGTTGGTCTTGCCCGACGCGGTGGCGTAGGT
>JACMLV010000315.1 GCA_014379395.1 Burkholderiaceae bacterium | reverse complement strand
GCGCGGCCACCGGCGCCGGCAGCTCGGCGCGGGCGGTTGCGCAAAACAGGGCGGCGACGATGGCGACGATGGCGGCGCTGGCGACGGTGGCGAACTGGCGGAGCATGGCGGGCCTTAGTGGAAAAAGACGTAGGCGATGGAGATGGCGGCGATGACGCCGGCCAGGTCGGCGATCAGGCCGGCCGAGATCGCGTAGCGCGTCTTCTTGATGCCGACCGAGCCGAAGTACAGTGCGACGATATAGAAGGTGGTGTCGGCCGAGCCCTGGAACACGCAGGCCAGGCGGCCGACGAAGGAATCGACGCCGTAGGTTTTCATCGCGTCGATCATCATCGCCTTCGAGCCGCTGCCGCTCAATGGCTTCATCAACGCGGTCGGCAGCGCCGGCGTGAAGTCGGTGTTGATGCCAAGGCCGGTGAAGATCCAGTTCAGCCCCGCCAGCACGAAGTCGAACACGCCGGCGTTGCGGATCACGCTGATCGCCACCAGCATTCCGACCAGGTACGGGATCACGGTGATCGAGGTCTGGATGCCGCCCTTGGCGCCCTCGATAAAGGCCTCGTAGACGTTCACGCGCTTGATCAACGCGCCGATGATGAAGGCCCCGATCACGCCGATCAGCACCAGGTTGCTGACCACCTTCGAGACCAGCTCGATGTCCTGCTTGCTCATGTACTGGGTGAGATACCAGACCAGCGCGACGATCGCCGCCGTCATGCCGCCCAGCCAGCCCATCACCACCCGCTCGAACAGGTTGATGCGCTGGCGGATGGCGACGGCGACGATGCCGACCACGGTGGCGACGTAGGTCGCGATCATGCAGGGGATGAAGATGTCGGACGGGTCGCGCGCGCCGAGGATGGCGCGCTGGGCCATGATGGAGAGCGGGATCAGGGTCAGGCCGGAGGTGTGCAGCACCAGGAACATGATCTGCGCGTCGGTCGGCTCGTCCTTGCTCGGATTGAGCGTTTGCAGGCTCTCCATCGCCTTCAGGCCGAACGGCGTGGCGGCGTTGTCGAGGCCGAGCAGGTTGGCGGAAAAATTCATCACCATGTGGCCGGTGGCCGGATGGTTCTTGGGCACGCCGGGGAAGATGCGCGAGAAGAACGGCGCGATCAGGCGCGCCAGGGCGCCGACGGCGCCGGCCTTCTCGCCGATGTTCATGATGCCCAGCCAGAGCGTCATCACGCCGGCCAGCGGCAGCGCGATGTCCATCACGCCCATGCGCGCCGTCTCGAAGGTGCCGTCGACGATGCGCTTGAAGATATCGTTATCGCCCAGGAAAATCCACTGCGCCAGCGCCGCCAGGAAGCCGACCAGGAAGAAGCCGGACCAGATGTAATTGAGTGCCATGTTCGGGAGTGTTTCTGTACGCGCAAAATCGCAGACAGGAGTATAGGGCCAGCTGTCCTTGAGGCAACGAAAGAATGGGAAATGTGGCGTCGGCGCGTGTGGTTTCGGCGCGCGCAAGCAGCAGAAAATGCGGCGCGCCGGGAGCATCCGGCGCCGCCGCAGAGGGCGAATCAGGGGTTCGGCCTGCTTTCGTCTCCGGCTGGCAGGGCCTCAACTGACAAGATTTGCTTCGCTCCAGCGCCATCGCCCCGCACGGTGGCGCCTGTCCGGCGGGCATTGTCGTCAGCCGGGGGCCGGATCGATGGTGTTTCCGAAATCAGTTCGACCGAGGTGATGCGCAGGTCGCGCACCGATAGCGCAGAGCCGCCATTGCGTGTACGGATCAAATCGGTTTCCCCTTCAACCCGCAGACATTGCTTCCTTTCCGTGATACCGATCGCATGCCAGCGCACCGTCGTGTCGGGCTCTTTGTCTTGCGATGGCTGAAAGGTTTCGCCGATCTTCAGTTGGAGTCCATCGCCCGATTCGCCCTTCATTGCCCTGAGCGCGGCGAGGGTGGCATTGGCTTCCGGTACGTCCAAGGCACTGTAGGCGTCATTGTGCAGGTTGCCGCAGACACCGGCGATCGCTCCGTGCATGCCCATGAAATAATCGGCCTGCCGCTGACCGTTACGGACCAGCACATTTTTCAGTCTCACGCTGCGGTCGGATTTCGACCATGCGCCCAGCTCGATCCCCGCTTCGGCGCCGACCGTCTCGCTGTCCATGACGATCCGGTGCACCTGCACGTGCTTATCCTTGGGGTTCGGCGCGAGGCCTTGAACTTGCCTCTGGGCGAACCGCTTGTTGATCGTATCAATGAAGGAAATCTCCTGATTGAGCGAAAGGTTGCCGGCCAACTCATTACGTCGGTCCCAAATATTTTCTTTCAGTTTCGATGGATCGGAACTGCTCGGATTAATCTGCAGCACCCAAATCTGGTTTGGTTTTTGGTCCGGGTCGTCCAATGGACTGGAAAGGAAGTTTTTGATTGGCGGATTTTGCGACAACAGGCCATCCCAATAATAGGAAGGCTTTTCGTTCGAGGCTCCTTCGGGTTTGATTTCGACGGCCTCGAACAGCCAGGGCAGCGCCGCCGAAGCGAGCACCGCCTTAAGGGAGACGCCGCCCTCGCTGGCCGCCTTTTGGGAGCTGAAAGCGGTGAATTCGCCGTTGCCTACATCGACTGCGCCAAGCAAGAGCTGCGGGATTTTTTTCATCACCGCCTTGACCTTATTGAGCAGGGTATCCGGCGCTTGCGGGTCGAACTCGATGTCGGGCACGCTCCAATTGGCGAATGCCTGGCGCAGCAGTCCGGCGTCGGCAAATTTGTTTTGATCCATCAGTTCGCGTATGCGCTTAACCGCAGACGGTCCGGCCTTTATCCTGCCTTCCAGCCGCATCCTCAGTGCCTGGTTCTGGCTATGGCCCGTCGCCTGAGCTGACCAGCCATACAGCAGATCGGCCTGTTTCCACTGCGAGATGTCGAGCGCAATGCCGCAAAAGTCGCCGAACGCCTCGACCAGACGGAAATCCACAGACTGCTCGATGAGCGGGCCAAGCTGAAAGTATCCGCCGCGGCCCCAGGGATTGAACATGCCCAGGGCGCCTGCCACCGCTGGCCAGGTCTGGGTCAGTATCGTTTCGGTCTCGCGCAGGGGCCAGACGTAAGGACTGAACTGGAAGTCATAGCTTAGCGACTTCAGTATTTCCATCGTGGAACCATTCCACAGCAGTTCGCCCGGATGTTGCGCGCAATTTGCCTGCCAGAAGTCGAGCAGCTTGCCTTTCGCGCAATCCGAACCACCCTTCAGCATTCCGTACCATGCCAGCAGCGCACAGATGGCGCCGCCCGACGTTCCGCTGATGCCGACCAGTTGCAAGTCGCTCTTACTTTTCTCAATGGCGGGCAATAAGGCTCCCAGGGCGCCGGCGGCATATGCGGCGTGGCTGCCGCCTCCCTGGCAAGCAATCGCGATTTTAGTGGATGCCATGTGACTCTCCTTTTTTGGATAAAAATTTGTTATACATGGAGTGCTGTTTTGGCTTTAGCGGGGTACACGCTTCGTTTGATATGCCATAAAAAGTCTGACGACTCGGCCCCTCGCTGAGTAAGAGGCCACGACTTTAACGTGCAGTTGTTGGACGTGGTCGACGTCAAGGGGGCCGTCGTCATATGTCCTGTGCGTGAAGGACAACCAGCCCGGCCTGGCCGAAGCGGTCAAGCTGTGGTTCGACGCCGCCGGCGAAATGGACCGGCCATTCTGGGACGACATTTAGATCGAAAAGGATCACGGGCGGATCGAAACCCGGCGCTGCCTGGCGGCCGATGATGTCTCCTGGCTACAGGAGCAGCACCAGTATTGGGCCGGATTGCGCAGCCTGGTGATGATCGAATCGACGCGGGAAATGATCGGTAGGAACGGCACCGGCACGGTCGCGTCGAGCGCCGGTATTACATCAGTAGCCTGCCGGCCAAGGCGGCCCTGCTCGGCAATACCGTGCGCGCCCATTGGGGTATCGAGAACCGCATGCACTGGGTGCTCGACGTGGCGTTTCGGGAAGACGACTGCCGAATCAGGGGGCGGCGGCGCAAAATTTCGCCATCCTGCGTCGAATCGCCCTCAACTTGTTCAAAAGAGACAAGTCGACCAGGCTCGGCATTGCCGACAAGCGCCTGAAGGCGGGATGGAGCGTCGATTACCTCGCCACGTTACTGGGGCTGGCAATCTGATCCTTCATGCAATCGCCCTGTCATTTTGACGCCGGGCATGGCCGCCCTGCGCCCGGCCTCAGGCGGCCAGTTCTGGATCGATGCGGTAGTTCCATTCGCCGTGGAAGGCGCTGCGCGTTAGATGGACGTGCTCGAAGCGGGCCTCGCCGGCGGCGTCGGCGTCATCGCCGTCACCGGCCGCGTCGCACAACCGCAGGCCCTTGCGCGTGATGGTGCCGGCGATCAGGTTGATCGTCACTTCGTGGCGCACCATCGGCCGCCCGCGCCAGCTCATGCTCACGCTGGAGAACTGCCGGTGCTCGATCTTGTTCCACTTGTTGGTCGCCGGCGGCAGGTGCGAGACGTGGATCGGCAGACGGATCTCGTCGGCCAGGCGCTGCAATTCGAGCTTCCACAGGCGCACCCGGCGTCCGCCGCCGGCGCCGCCGTCGGTGGCGATCATCAGTTCCGACGCGCCCGGATAGCGCTGCCGCCCCATCGTGTGCCACCAGCGGCGGATGCTTTCGACGGCGAAGCTGGCCGTTTCATGGTCGCGCGCCACGCCGAGCCAGCCGGCGCTACCGTCGGCGTCATCGAGGCCGCGCGCCATCTCGCCCGCTTCGCCGGCGCCGAAGTCCTGCGCCCGCACCAGCTCGGGCGCGCCGTCGCCGTCGCGCCTGTCGCGCGCGCCGCTGCGCTCCTTCTTTCGCGTGTCGAGCGCGATCACCGGATCGCCCGCTAAGAGGCGCGTGACGACCTGGTGGTTGATGAACGCGAACTGGGCGTTGCGGTCGGGGTGGTCGGCGCCGGCCGCCAGCTTGCGGTTCGGTTGCAGGTTGTAGCCGAGCTGGCCGAGCAGGTTGCCGACCGTCAGGTGGCTGAGCGGGAAGCCGGCGCCGCCCAGCTCGGCCGCCAGGGTGCGCAGGCTCTTGCAGGTCCAGCGCAGCGGCGCGTCCGGCTCGCACTCGGCCGGCGCCTCGACCAGTTTTTTCAGTTCCGCCAAGAGCGCGGCGTCGGTGGCGCGCATGCTTTTGCGCCCGCCGCCCTCCTTGCGCACGCGCTGGCGCTGCTGCTCGGGCAGGTCCCTGCCGGTCAGCGCGGACAGCTCCAGCAGGCCGGCGTGGATGGCGCGGCGCGACACGCCGACCGCGCGCGCCACCTTGCTCACGCCGCCGTGCCCGAGCACCGAGGCTTCGGCGGCGGCGAACAGGCGGCGCATGCGTTCGTCGAGGGTCCAGGCCAGCTTTTCGAAGCGGGCGCGGATCGGGTCGAGGTCGTCGTCAGGGCTCATGCGGGCATTGTATTTTATGGCCGGGCTAAGCAACTTGCCCGGCGAGCAGGATTTCGAATTGCGCCGCCGGGAGCGGCCGGGAAAACCAGTAGCCCTGGCCGTAGTCGCAGCCGGCGCCGAGCAGCAGGTCGCGCTGGGCCTCGGTCTCGATGCCCTCGCCGATGACGCGCATGCCCAGCTCGTG
>JACMLV010000314.1 GCA_014379395.1 Burkholderiaceae bacterium | reverse complement strand
GCGCGGGCGATCTGCGGCAGCGACAACTCCACGAAGCTGCGCAGACGCTCGTTCCACGCCTTGCCTAGGACGATGCCGAACACGCCGCCGACGAAGCGTTCGCCGGCCGCGTTGCGGTCATAAATGACGCCCGGCATGACGCCGAGCGACAGTTCATCGGGCAACTCCCATTCGGCCGCCACCCGCAGCGACGGCCGCACGCCGTCGCCGCGGAACTGGCGCGAACCCGAATCGAGGTCGGCGTGCAGCAGCCAGCCGATCGACGGCAGGCTGCCCTCGGCGTCGGCGGCGTGCCACTTCACCCCCAGCGACACGTCGCCATAGCCGCGCTCGGTGACGCTGCCGGCGCCGCTGGTGGTTTTTTGCACGATGCGGCCTTCCGTCTCCAGGCGCAGTTCCAGGGTGTCGCTGACGCCGTAGCGCAGCAGGGTCGGCATCGCGTAGGTGCGATCCTTGACGCCGTTGGCCTTGTTGCGTTCTCCGGCCAGGCTCGTTTCGATTTGAAAACGGTTTTTGCCCACCACATTGCTCGACTCGACGAAGTCGGGCCGGTCGGTGACGATCTGGTCGCTTTCCGCCGCGCCGGCGGTCGCTGCCATCAGCACAGGCAGGCAGGCGAGCAAGGCGCGGAACGTGAAAGATGGTTGTGGATGGCGGCCGGCGCCAGGCGCGGCGGCGCGCTTCTGTGGATGGTTTTGCATGAATTCCCCTTCGATTATTGTGCCGAGGCGCGGACTTGAGCGGACGCGGCCGATTTTGTCCGCGTATTCTGATTGAATTGCGGGCGTCTTGCCATCATTACTTGTGGTTATAAATGGCGCGGCGAATATCAACGGAGGCCATCTGCGGGGAGTGGCGCGGGGGATGTTTCCGGGGGATTGGGCGGCGTTGCGAGAAGGAGACAAATCAGGAAAAACTGGTCGGGGTGAGAGGATTCGAACCTCCGGCCTCTGCGTCCCGAACGCAGCGCTCTACCAGGCTGAGCCACACCCCGACTTGTTCGTTTATTACAGCAGATATCGGCGGATTTTTCAAGCCCGCGCCCGGGGCGCCAAGCGCCATCTTGCCTCATTACGATAATTCGATTAATATTGAATTATGAAAACATCCGACGCCATCCTCTCCCTCGCCGCGCTGGCGCAGGAATCGCGTCTGGCGGTGTTCCGCCTGCTGGTGCAAGCCGGTCCGGACGGTCTGCCGGCCAGCAAGATCGCGCAGGCGCTTGACATCGCGCCGTCCTCGCTGTCGTTCCATTTGAAGGAATTGGCGCACGCGGAGATGGTGGCGGCGCAGAAGGCCGGCCGTTCCATCATCTATTCCGCCAACTTCGACACGATGAACGGCCTGCTGGCCTTTCTGACCGAGAACTGCTGCGGCGGCGTTCCCTGTTCCCCAGTTTGCAAAAGCGAGTGCGATACCCATGCGTGACAACAATCCAAAACCAGCCATCGGCTTCTTCGAGCGCTACCTGACCGTCTGGGTGCTGCTGTGCATCGTCGCCGGCATCCTGGCCGGGCGCGCCTTGCCCGCCGTGTTCCAGGGCATCGCCCGGCTCGAAGTGGCGCAGGTCAACCTGCCGGTCGGCGTCCTGATCTGGGTGATGATCATCCCGATGCTGGTCAAGATCGATTTCGGCGCGCTGGCGCAGGTGAAAAGCCAGTGGCGCGGCATCGGCGTGACGCTGGCGATCAACTGGCTGGTCAAGCCGTTCTCGATGGCGCTGCTGGGCGCCGTGTTCATCCGCCATGTGTTCGTCGCCTGGCTGCCGCCCGAGCAGCTCGACAGCTACATCGCCGGCCTGATCCTGCTGGCCGCCGCGCCCTGCACCGCGATGGTGTTCGTGTGGAGCCAGCTGTGCAAGGGCGATCCCTATTTCACGCTGTCGCAGGTCGCGCTCAACGACACGATCATGATCGTCGCCTTCGCGCCGCTGGTCGCCTTGCTGCTCGGCCTCGCTTCCATCACGGTGCCGTGGGACACGCTGATGGTCTCGGTCGGCCTGTACATCGTGGTGCCGGTGATCCTGGCGCAGGTGCTGCGCAAGTGGCTGCTGGCCGGCGGCGTGGCCGCTTTTGAGCGCGCCGCGGCGAAGCTGGGCCCGTATTCGATCGCCGCCTTGCTGCTGACCCTGGTGCTGCTGTTCGCCTTCCAGGGCGAGGCCATCACCAGCCAGCCCTTGGTGATCGCGATGCTGGCGGTGCCGATCCTGATTCAGGTGTTGTTCAATTCCGGCCTGGCGTACTGGCTCAACCGCCAGCTCGGCGTGCCGCACTGCGTGGCCGGGCCGTCGAGCCTGATCGGCGCCTCCAATTTTTTCGAACTGGCGGTGGCGACCGCCATCAGCCTGTTCGGCTTTCAATCCGGCGCCGCGCTGGCAACTGTCGTCGGTGTCCTGATCGAAGTGCCGGTCATGCTGCTGGTGGTCGCCATCGTCAACCGTTCCCAACACTGGTATGAAGCAAAGGCCTGAGCCATGACCAACATAAGCATTTATCACAATCCCGCCTGCGGCACCTCGCGCAACACGCTGGCGCTGATCCGCAACACCGGCGTCGAACCGGAAATCATCGATTACGTGAAGAGCCCGCCGTCGCGCGAATTGCTGCAAGAGTTGATCGGCAAAGCCGGCCTGACGGTGCGCGGCGTGCTGCGTGAAAAAGGCGCGCTGTACGAGGAGCTGGGCTTGAGCGATCCGGCGCTGAGCGACGCGGCCTTGCTCGACGCGATGCTGGCCCATCCGATCCTGATCAACCGGCCGTTCGTGGTGACCGAGCTGGGCGTGCGCCTGTGCCGGCCGTCCGAGCTGGTGCTCGACATCTTGCCGCTGCCGCAACTGGCCGCGTTCAACAAGGAAGACGGCGAGGCGGTGGTCGACGCCGCGGGACGCAAGGTTGGCGGCAAGGAGTAAGTCGGTCGGCGGCTGAAAGCAAAAAAGGGGCGGCGCCAGTGTGGCGCCGCCCCATTTATTGTTGCGTACCGCGCAATTAGTGGTTGCGGTCGACGGCGAACACGCACAACTGCAGCAGCGCGTCCTTGTACTGGCTCTCGGGCAAGCCGGCGACCGCGTCGGCGGCGCGCCGGGCGGCGATTTCGGCCTCGCGGCGGGTGTAGTCGAGCGCGCCGCTGCTGGTGATCGCGGCCAGGATCACCTCGAAGTGCTGCTCGTCGCCCTGCTCGATGCAGGCGCGCACCAGCTCGCGCTGTTCCGGCGTGCCGTTTTCCATCAGGTGGATCAGGGGCAGGGTCGGCTTGCCTTCGCGCAGGTCGTCGCCGACGTTCTTGCCGATCTCGCCGGCGTCGCCGGCGTAGTCGAGCACGTCGTCGATCAGCTGGAAGGCGGTGCCCAGCGAGCGGCCGTATTCGCCGGCCGCTTCGATTTCGGCGTCATCGGCGCCGGAAATCAAGGCGCCCAGCTCGGCCGCCGCCTCGAACAGCTTGGCGGTCTTGGAGCGGATCACTTCCAGGTAGCGCGCCTCGTTGACGTCCGGGTCGTGCATGTTCAGCAGTTGCAGCACTTCGCCCTCGGCGATGACGTTGGTGGCGTCCGACAGGATCTGCATCACGCGCATGTTGTTGAGCGAGACCATCATCTGGAACGAGCGCGAGTACAGGAAGTCGCCCACCAGCACCGAGGCGGCGTTGCCGAACAGCGCGTTGGCGGTCTGGCGTCCGCGCCGCATCGACGATTCGTCGACCACGTCGTCGTGCAGCAGCGTGGCGGTGTGGATGAATTCAACCACCGCCGCCAGCTCGTGGTGCGCCGTGCCGCGATAGGAATAGGCGTTGGCGACCAACAACACGAGCACCGGGCGGATGCGTTTGCCGCCCGCGCTGATGATGTATTCGGCGATCTGGTTGACGAGGCTGACCTCGGAGTGCAGTTTCTGGCGGATCACCGTGTTGACTGCGGCCATGTCGGCGGCGATGGTGTCGGCGATGCTGTTCTGGGTGGTGGTGTGGGTGGCGGCAGACAAGGCGAACCTGCAAAAAGGACGGTGAATGAGTGCCGCGATTATACGGCATGGCCCGGCGCTGGCGGGCGAAGCTTTTGCCCTATGGCAGCAGAGCCGGCGCGGCGGCGCGTTGCCGACATACCACGACAGCTCGCCTTTGTGCAATCTTTTTGACCGGCTTTCCCTTTACATGTATAATCTCCCGTTCCCCAGTTTGCGCACGGCTTGCCTGGCGCGTCTGAGGGGAAATTCTTTCAACATTTGATGAGGTTTCAAATCATGTACGCGGTCATAAAAACCGGTGGCAAACAATACAAAGTTGTCGCTGGCGAAAAACTTAAAGTAGAACAGATACCGGCAGACATTGGTTCCGAAATCACCATCGATCAAGTCCTCGCCGTAGGCGCAGGCGACACCATCAAGTTTGGTGCCCCATTGGTCGAAGGTGCAACGGTACTGGTTACGGTTGTGGCGCATGGTCGCCACGATAAGGTCAAAATTTTCAAGATGCGTCGTCGTAAGCACTACCAAAAGCATCAGGGCCATCGCCAGAATTTTACCGAAATCCAAATCGTTTCGATCAACGGCTAATCGCCGCTGACCGTTCAATCAGCTATCAAGGAGTCTTAAATGGCACATAAAAAAGGCGGCGGCACAACGCGCAACGGCCGTGATTCAGAATCAAAGCGCCTTGGCGTTAAGGTCTACGGCGGCCAGGCTATCAATGCCGGCGGCATCATCATTCGTCAACGCGGCACCCCAGTGCGCGCCGGCGAAGGCGTTGGCATGGGCAAGGATCACACCCTGTTCGCGCTGATCGCAGGCAAGGTCAAGTTCATCGTCAAGGGCGCCGGTTCGAAGCAATTCGTCACCGTCGTTCCTAACGAAGCAGTACCAGCGTAATACGCCTGGCGGCCAGGGCCTCGCGGTCCCGGTCGCAGCGTTTCGCATAATGTAAGGCGCAAGCCTTCAATCGAAAGGCTCTGCCCCAGGTGGAGCCTTTTTAGTTTTATGGCGGCACATCATGAAGTTTATCGACGAAGCAAAAATCGAAGTCATCGCTGGCGACGGCGGCAATGGCTGCGCATCTTTCTGTCGCGAGAAATTTAGACCATTTGGCGGCCCCGACGGCGGCGATGGCGGCAAGGGCGGCTCGATCTTCGCCGTGGCCGACCGCAACATCAACACGCTGGTCGATTTCCGTTTCTCCAAAATGCACAAGGCCAGGAACGGCGAACCGGGCCGCGGCGCCGACTGCTACGGCAAGGGCGCCGACGACATCCACATGCGCATGCCGGTCGGGACCCTGATCGTCGACAACCTGAACGGCGAGATCCTGGCCGACCTGACCGAGCACGGCCAGGTCGAACTGATCGCCAAGGGCGGCGAGGGCGGCTGGGGCAACATCCATTTCAAGTCGTCGACCAACCGCGCCCCGCGCCAGAAGGGCGAGGGCAAGGAAGGCGAGCGGCGCGAGCTGCGCCTGGAGCTGAAGGTGCTGGCCGACGTCGGCCTGCTGGGCATGCCCAACGCCGGCAAGTCGACCTTCATCTCGGCGGTGTCGAACGCGCGTCCGAAGATCGCCGACTACCCGTTCACCACCTTGCACCCGAACCTGGGCGTGGTGCGCGTGTCGCACGAGAAGAGCTTCGTCATCGCCGACATTCCCGGCCTGATCGAGGGCGCCTCCGAGGGCGCCGGCCTGGGCCACCAGTTCCTGCGCCATCTGCAGCGCACCGGCCTGCTGCTCCACATCGTCGACCTGGCCCCGTTCGAGAGCGACGTCGATCCGGTCAAGGAGGCCAAGGCCCTGGTCAAGGAATTGAAGAAGTACGACGAGTCGCTGGTCGACAAGCCGCGCTGGCTGGTGCTCAACAAGCTCGACATGGTGCCCGACGAGGACCGCGCGAAGCTGGTCAAGGACTTCATCAAGCGCTTCGGCTGGAAGGGCCCGGTGTTCGAGATTTCGGCGCTGAACCACAACGGCTGTCCGGAGCTGGTCAACGCCATCTACCAGCATCTGGAGGAGAAGAAGCGCAGCGAGCACCGCGCCGAGGAAACCCAGATGACCGAAGAGGCGCGCGGCATTTCCTCGATCGATCCCGACGATCCGCGCTTCAAGATCCTCGACTGATAGCCTTCCTGGCGCAAGCGGCGATTCGCGCGGCTTGCCCCGGGATTTTTTTTGCGCCGGCGCGACGCCGCGCCCTGACAGAAGAGCTGCGCCCACATGAGTTCCGTGATTCAACAAGCTACCCGCATCATCATCAAAGTCGGCTCCTCGCTGGTGACCAACGACGGCCGCGGGCTGGACCACGCCGCCATCGCGCGCTGGGCGGCCCAGATCAGCGCGCTGCGCGCGCTCGGCAAGGAAGTGGTGCTGGTCAGTTCCGGCGCGATCGCCGAGGGCATGCTGCGCCTGGGATTCGAGCGGCGCCCGACCGACATCCACGAGTTGCAGGCCTGCGCCGCGGTCGGCCAGATGGGCCTGGCGCAAATCTATGAAACCAGCTTCCGCGCCCACCAGCTGGCGACCGCGCAAGTGCTGCTCACGCACGCCGATCTGGCCGACCGCGAGCGCTACCTGAACGCGCGCTCGACCCTGACCACGCTGCTGCGCCTGGGCGTGGTGCCGATCATTAACGAGAACGACACCGTCGTCACCGACGAGATCAAGTTCGGCGACAACGACACGCTGGGCGCGCTGGTGGCCAACCTGATCGAGGCCGACGCCCTGGTCATCCTGACCGACCAGCACGGCCTGTTCAGCGCCGATCCGCGGCAAGACCCGCAGGCCCACCTGATCGAGCGCGGCGTGGCCGGCGACCCGGCGTTGGAGGCGATGGCCGGCGGCGCCGGCAGCAGCATCGGGCGCGGCGGCATGCTGACCAAGATCCTGGCCGCCAAGCGCGCCGCCAAGTCCGGCGCCCACACCATCATCGCCTGGGGCCGCGACAGCGACGTGCTGACGCGCCTGGCGGCCGGCGAGGCGATCGGCACCGAGCTGAGCGCGCAGACCGGCCAGTTGACCGCGCGTAAGCAGTGGATGGCCGACCATCTGCACACGGCCGGCAAGGTGGTGCTCGACGCCGGCGCGGTGCAAAAGTTGATCCACGAGGGCAAGTCGCTGTTGCCGGTCGGCGTGACGGCGGTGGTGGGCGATTTCGGCCGCGGCGCCGTGATCACCTGCCTGGGCGAGGATGGCGCGCCGGTGGCGCGCGGACTGTCCAATTACAGCAGCGACGAGACGCGCCGCATCATGCGCCGGCCGTCGACCGAGATCGAGGTCATCCTGGGCTTCCTGGAAGGCCCGGAGCTGGTGCACCGCGACAATATGGTTTTGTTGTAAGTCATCACGGCCGAGGTGGCCGCTCGGAATGGGCCGCCCAGCGCGATCAAGCCGGGGTCAGGCCGTCGGCCATGCCGACGACGATGTCGCGCACCGTGGCGCTGGATTGGAAGTGCAGTTCGGTGTGGCGGTGGATCATCACACCAGCGCCGGCGTCGGCGCTTTGTCCTTGAATTCGCACAGGTCGGCGATCATGCAGTTCCAGCACTGCGGCTTGCGCGCGGTGCAGGTGTAGCGCCCGTGCAGGATCAGCCAGTGGTGCGCGTCGTGCAGGAATTCCTTGGGCACCACCTTGAGCAGCTTTTGCTCGACGACGTCGACGTTCTTGCCCGGCGCGATGCCGGTGCGGTTGCCGACCCGGAAGATGTGCGTGTCGACCGCGATGGTCGGCTGGCCGAACGCCGTGTTGAGCACCACGTTGGCGGTCTTGCGGCCGACCCCGGGCAGCGCTTCGAGCGCCTCGCGCATCGGCGGCACTTCGCCGCCGTGCTGCTCGATCAGGATCTTGCAGGTGGCGATGACGTTCTTGGCCTTGGTGCGGAACAGGCCGATGGTCTGGATGTAGCGCGTCAGTTCGTCGACCCCGAGCTCCAGCATCGCCTGCGGCGTGTTGGCCACCGGGTACAGCAGCCGGGTCGCCTTGTTGACCGAGACGTCGGTCGCCTGCGCCGACAGCAGCACCGCGATCAGCAGTTCGAACGGCGTCGTGTATTCGAGCTCGGTCTCCGGCTTGGCGTTGGCGGCGCGGAAGCGGCTGAAAATCTCCTGGCGCTTGGCGGCGTTCATGGCTCGCTCTTCGGTTCGGCGGCGCGCGCGCGCGCCCGTTCCATCGCGGCGGCGATGATGGCGCGCTTGCGCTCCTTCTCGGCGGCCTGCTCCGGCGTCAGCGCGTCTTGCGCGCCGTCGGCCAGCTTGGAGGCCGCCTTGACCGCCAGCCGGGCTTCGTTTTCCTCGCGCTCGCGGCGCAGCCGGAAGGTGCGGAAATCATGCCGCTCGCGCGCCGCCGCCGCCTGTTCCTCGGTCCAGGCATCCCAGCCGGTGCGCTCGTCGGTGACCGGATACATGACGATGCAATCGACCGGGCAGGGCGCCACGCACAGGTCGCAGCCGGTGCACAGGCTCGGCAGGATGGTGTGCATCTGCTTGGCCGCGCCGATGATGGCGTCGACCGGGCAGGCCTGGATGCACAGCGTGCAGCCGATACACAGCGACTCGTCGATGAAGGCGACCGGGCGCGGCCGCTCGTAGCCGTTGGCCGGATTGATCGGGATGACCTTGCGGCCGAGCAGATTGGCCAGCCGCGCGACGCCTTCGATGCCGCCCGGCGGGCACTGGTTGATCTCGGCCGTGCCGTCGGCGATGGCTTCGGCGTACGGCCGGCAGCCGCTGTAGCCGCACTTGGTGCACTGGGTTTGCGGCAGCAGATCCTCGATCTGGTCGGCAAGCGTTGGAGGAGCGGATGGCGGCACGGTGGTCTTCGTCACGGTAAAACCGCATTATCGCGTAAATTGGGCAATGCGCGGGGCAATGCGCGGCGCGCGGAATCGGCGCCACAATGAAAACCGCCCCGGCAAGCGGGGCGGCGATGGTCTGGGCGGATGGCCGGATCAGGAATGCTTGACGATGAACTCGCTGATTTTCGGCAGCACCACTTCGCGCCAGCGGCGGCCCGAGAAGATGCCGTAGTGGCCGCATTGCGGCGCCACGAAGTCCTGCTGCATGTCGGCTGGAATGCCGCTGCACAGATCGTGCGCGGCCTGGGTCTGGCCGGCGCCGGAGATGTCGTCCAATTCGCCTTCCACGGTGAACAGCGCGACCGTCTTGATGTCTTGCGGACGCACCAGCTTGCCGCCCACTTCCCAGATCCCCTTCGGCAGGCGGAATTCCTTGAACACGGTCTTGATCGTGTCGAGGTAATACTCGGCCGGCATGTCGAGCACCGCGTTGTACTCGTTGTAGAACTGGCGGTGGCCCTCGGCCGGTTCGCAGTCGCCGGTCACCAGGTGCATATAGAATTCGCGGTGGCTTTGCGCGTGGCGGCCCGGGTTCATCGCGATGAAGCCGGCGTGCTGCAGGAAGCCCGGATAGACTTTGCGGCCATAACCCGGATAGCTCGGCGGCACCGAATAGATGACGGTGTTTTCAAACCACGAGAATTTCTTTTCCGCCGCCAGATCGTTGACCTTGGTTGGCGATTTGCGCGGGTCGATCGGGCCACCCATCATCGTCATCGTCTTCGGCAGCTTCGGGTCGTTGTCGCTGGCCATCAGCGAGATCGCCGCCATCACCGGCACGGTCGGCTGGCACACGGAGATGACGTGCAGATCCGGCGCCAGCAGGCGGATGAATTCCTGCACGTAAAACACGTAATCGTCGAGGTGGAACGGGCCGACCGAGGCCGGCACCATGCGCGCATCGGTCCAGTCGGTGATATAGACATCGTGTTCGATCAACAGGCCGCGCACGGTATCGCGCAGCAGGGTCGAATGGTGGCCCGACAGCGGCGCCACCAGCAGCACTTTGCGTTGCGCCGGCGCGCTGGCCTGCTTCTCGTTGAAATCTTTTTTGAAATGAATCAGGCGGCAAAACGGCTTGGTCAGCGTGACCTCTTCGGTAATGCCGACTTTCTCGCCGGCGACCTCGGTCGAGTCGATATTGAATTTTGGCTTTTCGTAATTCTTACCCAATCGATACATCAACTCGTAGCCCGCCGCGATGCGTTGCGAGAACGGGGTGTGGGCCAGCGGCGAGACCGGATTGGTAAACAGCTTGGAGGACATGTCGGCCCATTGCATCACCGGGGTGAGGAATGAACGTTGCATTTCGTGCAGTTGATAAAGCATATGAGTATTCCTTGTCGAGTACTGAGCGAAAAATGTCGTCGTTAAATATGATAAACCAATTATAGGATAATTGCTGCGCCTATAAAGACGTTTCAAATTTCATATTGAGGCGCCGTTGGTTTTTCGGCACTGTTGTGGCGCGACGGGAATACAGCATTGTTTTAAAAGTAAAAAAGCAGCGTTGCCGCTGCTTTTTTTATTGCCGAGATTGGTATCCTAATTAATCGAAGACCGGCGTTTCGACGCCGAGAATCTTATGCAGTTTCGGCGAGGTCGTCGTGTATTGCATATGGATCTTCTTTTCCGGGAAAATGTACGGCGCGGCGCCGAAGGCGGCCAGCGCGGCTTCATGGAAGCCCGACAGGATCAGCTTTTTCTTGCCCGGATAGGTGTTGATGTCGCCCACGGCGAAGATGCCGGGAACGTTGGTCTCGAATTTTTCCGTGTCCATCACCTTCAACTGGCGGCGCTCGATGTCGAGGCCCCATTCGGCGATCGGGCCCAGTTTTGGCGACAGGCCGAAGAACACCAGCAGCATGTCGAGCGGCAGGCGGCGCGTGACGCCGTCGGCGCCGGTCACCTTGATCTCGCTGAGCTTGCCATCCTTGGTCTCGAAGCCGCTGGCCTGGCCGATGATGAGCTGCATCTCGTACTCGTCGCACAGGGCCTTCATCTTGGCCACCGAGGCCGGCGCGGCGCGGAAGTCCTCGCGGCGGTGCAGCAGGATCACGGACTCGGCCTTGCCGACGAAATTGAGGGCCCAGTCGAGGGCCGAGTCGCCGCCGCCGCAGATGACGATGTTCTTGCCTTCGAACAGGGCCGGTTCCTTGACGCGGTAGAACAGCTGCGAGCCCTCGAAGGCTTCGATGCCGTCCACCTTCAAGGTGCGCGCCTGGAACGAGCCGACGCCGGCGGCGATGAAGATGGTCTTGGTGACGAAGCGCGTGCCGACGCTGGTGGCGACGTTGAAGCGGCCGTCTTCGCGGCGCTCGACGCCGGTCACTTCCTGGTTCAGGTGGAAGGTCGGTTCGAACGGCTCGATCTGCTTGAGCAGGTTGTCGGTCAGTTCCTGGCCGGTGCAAACGGGCACGGCGGGAATGTCGTAGATCGGCTTGTCGGGATACAGCTCGACGCACTGGCCGCCGACGGCCGGCAGGGAGTCGATGATGTGCGCTTTGATTTCCAGCAGGCCCAGTTCGAACACCTGGAACAGTCCGACCGGACCGGCCCCGATGATGACCGCATCGGTTTCGATGACGCCCGGTTCGATGACGCTTTGGTTGCTATTCATGCGATTTGATTCCTGTTTATTTCGATATGGATGGGCCGCCGGATCCGCCGGCGGCTGCGCGCGTGCGCCGCG
>JACMLV010000313.1 GCA_014379395.1 Burkholderiaceae bacterium | reverse complement strand
GGCGCTGGTGCAGGTGATGGGCGACTACCGGACGGCGGTCTGCGAGGCCTACGCGGTCTACCCGGTCGACGGCCGGCGCTCGGCGCGCACGCGCGCCTTCGTCGACTACATCAGCGAAGCCTTCGTCGAGATCGCGCCGGGATGGGACCGGGATTTGCCGATTGCCGCGGCGGCGGCTGGCGGGGATTGAGGCGGGCGAACGTTTTGCTTATAGCGTCTTGGCCAACCGGCGCAGCTCCCTTAATAGTGCCGGAGTGTCGGTAGCGATGATGCTCCACAGCGTATTGTTGTCTATACCAAGATAGCCGTGGATGAGGCGGTTGCGCGTGGCGATTATGCGTCGCCAGGGAATATGCGAGGCGCTGACGCGCGCGCTTTCTGGGATATGGGTTGCGGCTTCGCCAATGAGCTCCAAATTGCGTAAGGTGGCGTCATAAATCATCCCGTTTTGCAGGAATTCAGCTTGATCAATTCCGTTGGTATAGACCGCAATTTTCTCCATGAAGTTGATCATGTCGTCGATATAAAACCGCCACTCTCGTTGGGGCGGAATTTCAGACATGCACGGCCTCGGCTTCGATATATGGACGCAGCTCTGCGCGCAAGCCATTATTGGTTACTAGATCGACCGGCAGCAGAAGAAGATCCTCAAGGTAGAACTGCACCCCGAAATACCGATCCGATGTCGCCGGGCCGTCAAAGCTGACCAAGATGTCGATATCGCTATCGGCGCCGGCCGTGTTACGCGCGGTGGAGCCGAACAGGGCGAGCGACGTCACGCCGAACCGACGCATCAGTTCCGGCTTGTGCATGGCTAATAAGCGCAGGGCGTGTTCGCGGTTCATTGGGCGTTGTCGCTATCGATTGTTGTTGTCGATGATACTGCAAAAGCTGTGCCGCGCAGCTTCGGGGCGGGGTGATTGTGGTGCGCCAGTTTAACGGGCTTCGCGGCGAATTTTCGGGGCGTATGATGGTCCCGTTATCGGATTCGAAAAGGGGGGGGCATGCTTGGGCGTTGGCTTTTTTGGGGTTGCTGCATGCAAAGCGCCGTCTCCGGTTTAGTAGCCGCGCAGCCGCGCTCCGGTGTGACTGGGACGCTCAGCCAGACACCTGCTTGTCCCGGTCCGCAGCGCATCGATCAGGATGCGTGCGTGGCGTCGGTCGGCGCCGCCAAGGTTCAATTGCTCGGGAATAAGGGCGCGGTGGCGGCCAGCGTCGTCAGCGCGGCCGACGGCAGTTTCACGCTCTATGCTCCGCCGGGACGCTACCGCTTGCGCGCCGAGGTCGAAAGCTTGTATCCGCGCTGCGAAGAGGCCGCCGTCACCATCCGTAAGGGCCGCCTGGCGCGCGCCGAACTGCGCTGCGACAGCGGCATGCGCTGATCTTTCATCTGCCAATCCTCCAACCGATCCGCAGTCACAAGCCCAGCGCCCGGTAGTCGCCGGCGGCGATGGCGTCCGCCACCTGCCGGCTCTCGCGCAGCAGGCGCTCGCGGTCGGCCGCCTCCGGCACCGACGCCAGATGGCGCTCGACCACGCCGCCGGTGCAGGCGCCGCTGTTGGCGCACTGTTGCAGCGCGGTCAGCGAGTCCGGCCCGCATTCGAGTCCCATCTTGCAGGCGGCAATCGAAAAGGCCATGGAGCGCAGATCCGGCCGCACGTCGAGCGGCGTGGTTTGGCCGTCGACTTGCTGCACCAGATACTGGTTGATGAATTCGCGCAGCGAATCGATGGCGGCCGGGTCGCGCGCGGCGACGACGGCGCGCG